>JANMIX010000432.1:0-2684 GCA_031376015.1 Acidimicrobiia bacterium
CCCGCCCGAGGTCGATGCCGGTCTTGCCGCCGCCGGGTTCTCCCAGCCGTTCGCCGTGGACCTGGGCACCACGTTGTTCTGGGCCGGGGTGGGAATGGGGGTCGCGATGGCCGCCGCATCGTTGCCCGCCTGGCGCACCAGCAGGGTTGAGATCCTCGACGCGCTGCGCTACGAGTAGCTCGGCCGGGGCTTGCCACACGGCACCCCGCAGCGGGTCCTCACTATCGACCGTCGCGGACCGATAGGTTGCGCAGCGATGGAGCGGCGCATCTTCGGACTCGAGAACGAGTACGGCGTCACCTGCACGCTCCGCGGCCAGCGGCGCCTCAGCCCCGATGAGGTGGCCCGCTACCTCTTCCGGCGGGTCGTCTCCTGGGGACGCAGCTCGAATGTGTTCCTGGCCAACGGCGCCCGCCTGTACCTCGACGTCGGCTCGCATCCCGAGTACGCCACCCCCGAGTGCGACTCGATCCTGGATCTGGTCACCCACGACAAGGCGGGGGAGCGGATCCTCGAGCAGTTGCTGGCCTCCGCCGAGCAACGACTGCGCGAAGAGGGCATCCGGGGGATCATCTACCTTTTCAAGAACAACACGGATTCGGCCGGAAACAGCTACGGCTGCCACGAGAACTACCTGACCAGCCGGCGCGACGACTTCGGCCACTACGCCGAGGTGCTGATCCCGTTCTTCGTGTCGCGCCAGATCTACGCCGGTGCCGGCAAGGTGCTGCAGACGGCCCGGGGCGCCATGTTCTGCATCGCTCAGCGCGCCGAACACATCTGGGAGGGCGTGTCCTCGGCTACCACCCGAAGCCGTCCCATCATCAACACCCGCGACGAACCCCATGCCGACGCAGAGCGGTACCGGCGGCTCCATGTCATCGTCGGCGACTCCAACATGAGCGAATACAGCACCTTCTTGAAGGTGGGCACGACCTCGATCCTGTTGCGGATGCTGGAGGACCCCGCCGTGGTCCTGCGGGACATGTCCCTGGAGAATCCCATCCGGGCCATCCGCGAGATCAGCCACGACATGACCTGCACCCGCAAGGTGCGTCTGGCCAACGGGCGCGAGCTCAGCGCGCTGGAGATCCAGTCCGAGTACCTGAACCGGGCGATCCGGTACGCGGAGACCAAGGGCGTGTCGCCGCTCGAGAAGCAGGCGTTGCAGATGTGGGAGCACTGCCTCACCACCATCGCCGACGATCCGCTCAAGCTGGGCCGCGAGTGCGACTGGGTCATCAAGCACAACCTCATCGAGGCCTACCGGGCCAAGCACGACCTTCCCCTCGCCCATCCCCGGGTGGCGCTGGTCGACCTGCAGTACCACGACGTGAACCGGGAGCGGGGCCTCTTCTACCGGATGCAGGCACGCGGCATGGTCGAGCGCATGTGCACCGACGAGGCCATCGACGAGGCCGTGGAGACACCGCCACAGACGACCCGGGCCCGTCTGCGGGGCGAGTTCATCCGCAAGGCCAAGGAACGCAAGCGCGACTACACGGTCGACTGGGTGCACCTGAAGCTGAACGACCAGGCGCAGCGCACGGTGCTGTGCAAGGACCCCTTCAAGTCCCGCGACGAGCGGGTCGAGAAGCTCATCGCCTCCCTCTGAGCACGCATGGTGTACTCGAAGCTCGAACGCCTGTTGAACCTGACCGCGGTGTTGCTCGACGGCGACCGGGCCTTCACCCGCGACGAGTTGCGCGAGAAGGTGCTCGGTTACCACTCCTACGACAATCCCGAGTCATTCCGGACGATCTTCGAGCGCGACAAGGACGAGCTGCGCGACATGGGCATCCCCATCGAGGTCCTGGACATCTACCAGACCCCCAACGGGGAGAAGGCCTACCGGATCGACAAGGAGCGCTACTACCTGCGTGATCCTGGCCTCGACCCCGAGGAAGCGGCGGCGGTCGCCATGGCCCTGGCCGCTGTTCGGCTCCACGGCGTGCAGGGGACCGTGGCGCTGCAGGGCATCGGTGCCGGCCCGGCCAGCGTGGAGGGCATCGATCCCCTCGACGTGCCCGCCGACCCCAACCTGTTGCCCCTCTTCGATGCGGTGACCAGCCGGCGTGCTGTCCGCTTCACCTACAAGGACGAAGCCCGTCTGGTCGATCCCTACCGACTCGACTTCTCCCGGGGCCGCTGGTACCTGCAGGGCTACGACCACGCTCGGGCCGAGGAGCGGAACTTCCGCCTCGACCGTGTCCAGGGGGCGGTCGTGCCCGAGGCAGCCACCGGTGCCTTCAACCGGCCTACCACCGCCGTCGAAGGCCAGGCCTTCGAGCCCTGGAGTCTGCTGGTCGGCGACGGCGCCGAAGTGGCCGAACCGATCACCGCCCGGATCCTGGTCGATGCCTCCCACGCGCCGCTGGCTCGGCGCACGGCGCCGCTGGAATGCGTGGTCGAGCACCGTCCTGACGGGTCGGTGGTGCTGGAGTTGGAAGTGACCTACCTCCCCGGGCTGCGCAGCTTCGTGCTTTCGTTCCTCGACCACGCGGAGATCCTCGAGCCCGAGTCGTTGCGTGCCGACATGGTGACGTGGTTGGAGGCCCTCCGATGACGCCCCGGGCCACCGCCGCAGGCCGCCTGCAACGACTGCTGTCCATGGTGCCCTGGATCCTCGGGAGGGACGGGCCCACGGTGGACGAGGTGTGCACCGCCTTCGACATCACCCCCGC
>JANMIX010000448.1:0-1766 GCA_031376015.1 Acidimicrobiia bacterium
GCTCGACCCGGCGCCGGGCGCGAGTTTCTGCGGGAGGCGCGAGCACTACCGATCGCCCTCAAGGCCGCCCTCCGGCGCCAGGGTCCCGTGGGGGCCCGCCTGTGGGTGGAGTACTGCCGGGGCCGCGCCGAGGGCCGCCGGTTGTGGCAGCCGTGACCGGTTCCGCCGAGCCGGCCCCGCCGTCCGTGGCGGTGGTCATCCCCACCCGCAACCGCCTGGACTTCCTACGCGAGAGCGTGGCCAGCGTGCAGGCCCAGAGCCTCGAGCGGTGGGAACTGGTGGTGGTCGACGACGCCAGCGATGACGGGACCTTCGCCTGGCTGGAAGGCCTCGACGATCGCCGCGTTCGGGCCGTGCGCCAAACCGAGCGCTCCGAACGTTCCGCCGCCCGCAACCGGGGTTTGGCAGAGGTGCAGGCCCGCTACGTGGTCTTCCTCGACGACGACGACCTGCTCGCACCGCGCGCGCTCGAAGCACTGGTGGACGCGCTGGCCGCGCACCCGGACGGTGTGGTGGCCGCGGGCACGAAGGTCGTCTTCGACGAAGCCGGGAACCGCAAGACGTGGCGTCATCCTCGCCGCACGGTGGTACGTGATCCCTTCGACGACGTGCTCTTCGGTTGGATCGTCTCGCCGGGGGAATGCGCGTTCCGGGTCGACGCGCTGCGGGCGGTCGGGGGGTGGCGAGCCGGCCTGAGCCACGGGGAGGACCAGGAGTTGTGGCTGCGGCTGGCGTCGGAGGGTCCCGCTGTGGTGATCCCGCCCGTGGTGCTCGAGTACCGCCGGCACGGGGCGCAGGCCCGCATCGAGAACGCCGAAGCGCTCGAGGACGAGACCCGAGCCCCGTTCCTGGCCGCCACCGCCGGCCGGCGCCGGTCGCGGTCGGCGCGGACGATGCGCGCCCGGGCCGTCTACAAGGTGGCGGCGGCCGACTGGCACGCCGGACGGTGGCGAGCCTGCGCCGCCGGCTGCATCCACACGTTGGCCATCAAGCCGGGCCTGCTGGTCGGTCCGCTGGCGGGCCAGCACGTGCGGGCCATGACGTGGCGGGCCCTCGCCGCCGCTCTCGTCCCGCGCCGCCTGGCCGACTGGCTGTCCCGGCTGGTCTGGCGTCTTCGCTCCCGACGAGGCAATGCCATCCGCGTGGTCGACTGGGTCGACGATCAGACGGCGGAGACTTCGGCGTCGACGGGGACCTCGTCCCCGCCGATCCACCCGCCCCGGTAGCGCAGCGGGACGCGGCTCAACCCGCCGATGGAGAGCCAGAGAATCGCCGCGGTGCAGTAGAGGCCGCCGTTGGCCCACTGGTTCAGCGCCGCGACACCCATCCCCAGCCAGGCCAGGTGCAGTGCCGTGGGTTCCTGCAACACGAGTCGGGCACCGTTGATGAGGGCGATCAGGATGAAGAAGAGCAGGAACATGCCCGCCGCGATGCCCAGCCCGGCCGACGCGTTGGCGATGTCGTTCTCGGAACTGGTGAACTCCTGGGTGGCGAACTTGGCCTGGGCGATGGTGCCCCTGGATAGTCCGACCCCCAGCGGGTTCACGAGGCCCTCCTGGAATCCCTCGACGATCAGGTCGATGTGTACGGGCGCGGTCGAGCCCGATGGGTTGGAGAACCCCGCGAGCTGATGGTCGATGAGCGCCTGAATGGGGTTCTTGTCGCTCACCGGCCCGCTGTCCTCGGTGACACTGCCCTTGATGGCCTGCACGTAGGTGAAGAGGGCGAACACGACGACGATCACGCCCAGCAACGCAATGGGGGAC
>JANMIX010000488.1:0-15541 GCA_031376015.1 Acidimicrobiia bacterium
GAAGCTGGCCTTCGCCCAGGGGGTCGTCACCTTCGCCGGTCAGCCGATCGCCCTGGCCCTGCGTACCAATGCGGTGGCGTTGCGCGCCGGGGGGCTGTCGCTCACCGTGCCGGTTCCCATCGGCAATGCCGATCTGTTGCCGTGCAAACCCACCCTGACGGTGGTGCCCGAGGGGTTGCGGCTCAACTGCACGGCCGCCAACATTCCCGGCGCCGTGCTCGATGGGCTCACGGCGAAGGTGGCTCCGAAGGGCTGACACAGGTCCAGGTCGGGAACGACAGGTGCTCGACCCCCAGGTACTCGGTGATTCGGCCGCGATCACGCAGCCGGCGCAGGTGCGGCCGGGCCTCCTCGAGACCCAGCATGCGGATGTAGTCGGCCACCGGAAGCAGCAGCGGACCCGCCTCGGCGTCGGCGTCGCCCGGTCGCAGGATGGCGTCGACCTCGAGGGTGGGCCGGCCTGGGTTGGAGAGGTCCAGCGGTGAGCAGTGGTACACGACGCCCTCGAACACCGACTGGGCCAGGATCCTCACGGCGTCACGTCTACCACCATCCGGTGCCGGCGCCGCCCTTGAACGGGCCGACCACCCGCGACGTGATCCAGCCGCCGTAGAAGGACCCGGCGTTGGGCTCCACCTGCTCGCCGTCAACGAAGCAGGCGTGGGCTTTCTGGGGGTAGAACGCCAGGTGCCCGGCCAGTGCGGCAAAGGCGTCGGTCGGGGTGTCGTACGACCAGGCGATGTCCTCGACGCGCCGGCCGCCCACCACCGCGGTCCAGTAGCGGGCCTGACCCTTCCACTCACAGAAGGTGCGGGCCAACGAGGGCTCCAGGAGGTCCATGCGCACGTCGCCAGGGGGGAAGTAGTAGGCCGGTGGCTGGCTCGTCTCCAGCACCCGCAGACCCCGATCGGTCTCGGCCAGCGCCACGCCACTCACCTCGACGCGCAGGTGGGCGCCCGCCGGTTGCAGGGCCGGGGGGCGAGGGTAGTCCCACACCGATTCCTGGCCGGGTCCGGGTTCGATCCGAGTCGGTTCCACGGCTGGCAGCATGGCGGCGATGGTCCCTGATACCAACCCTGGCGCCGAGCCTTCCGTGTCCCCGGACCCCGACGCCGAATTGGCCCGGTACGGCGCGCGTCTGGCCGATGCCGTCCAGGCGGTGCTGGCGGCGTGGGTGAAGCGCAGTGTGGAGGGGATCTTGACGGCGTGGCACCTCGGCGAACCGCTCGACCCGGCGGTGGAGGCGGCGGCGGTGGCGGCGGGGGACCAGGCCGTGGCCGACGTGGTCCCCGCCCTGCGAGCGTTGCTGGCCCAGGATCTCGACGAGCAGCGCACCAACCCGCTGACGCTGGTACGCCGGGCCGTGCGCTACCCCACCGAGGTCCTCGCCAACGCCGGAGTGCCCGCAGTGGTACGCGACGAGTTCGCCGAACGGACCTTCCCCGAGGATCGCTACGGGCTGAGCCCGGCGACGTTCGCCGACCTGGATCCCTCGGTACACGAACCGGGCCTCGAGTGGGGCGCCGCCAAGGCCTACGCCCACCTGCGCCGGCGGGCCGCCGGCCCCGGATTACCGCAGCGGTGATCCCAGGTCCGGCTGGCGTACCGAGACCGGGCCCCGACCGATCAGGCGGGAACCCAGGCCACCGTGTGCAACGACGCCGGATCCACGGCGGCAACGCCGTTCGGGCTCACGGTGTACAACCCACCGTCCGCCATGAAGGCGCGGCCGGAGCCGTACCAGTACGGCCGCTCCCCCTCGCCAGGGCGGGCCGGATCGTCGATGGTGCCGCCGGCACGTAGTTGCCGGCCGCTCACCCGCACCACCTCGAAGCGTCCTCCAGAGGGCAGCACGAGCATCCCCGTGGGCGCCCAGTAGAGGAAGGCGTGGGGATCCGAGATGGTGTCGGGCACCCGGATGCCGGTGAGGCGGGCCACGGTTCGGGGATGGTCCAGGTCGTGCACGTCGTAGACGGAGACCGCGCCGCCGGTGACCCTCCCGTTGGTGTTGGCGTCCACGCCAACACCAAGCAGCAGACCCCCACCCAGCGGATGCAGGTACCCCGAGAACCCGGGGGCTTGCAGGATCCCGCGGACCCGCGGCCGGGTCGGGTCCGAGAGATCCACGACGTGCAGTGGGTCGGTCTGCAGGAAGGTGACGCCGAAGGCGACGTCATCGAGGAAGCGCACACCCTGAATCCGCTCGCCGGCGCCGATGCCGCCCACCGAGCCGATGGGCCGGAGTTGGCTGCCCGAGACGCCGAGCACGGTGATGACCGACGCGGCATTGCCATTGGAGGAGATGTCGGTCGTCGCCACCCGCACACTGTCGCGGTAGAAGTCGATCGAGTACGACGACTTGAGCACCCCGGGGGCCGAGCCCGACGCCAGGTAGTGCGGTCCGTCCGGATCCAGAGAGAACAGGTGAAGGTCGGTGCGCACCGAGAGCGCGGCTGGTGCCGGGACTCGCTGCGGGCGTCCCGCCGCGGGTGAGCCTTGCGCCGGTTCGGTCTGGGTCGTCGGCGGCGGCCGGGTCGTGGACTGCCAGCGGGTCGTCGCCACCACCAGGCGGTCGCCGGTGGCGTACACCGTGCCGGCGTCGGCCAGCACTGCGGTGGCGACCGGCGCCGTGGCGTGGCTGATGGGGGTGCTGGCCACGACCGTCATGGAGAACCCGGCCAGCTCGCGGGGCCGGCGCACCTGCTCGCAGCGCAGGCCGGGCGGGAGCCAATGGTCCAGCCCCGAGGACGTGATGAGGGACTGGTTCTGGCGCAGCGCCCGTTGGCGTGCCGCCGGCGTGTCGTCGGTCGGCTGGGTGAACACGAAGGGGCCCGGTTGCCAACTGGCGACGGTGTGGATCCGCCCACCGATGCTGCGCGCGTCCTGCAGGGATCCCGGCAACTCGGCGTCGCCCTTGCGCACCGGAGAGGCGGGGTTGGCCACGTCGAGGTAGATCAGCCGGGTCCGGGCGTTGCGGTCGCCGGGGGTGTACTCGGTGGCAAGCACCACCAACGTGGTGCCGTCCAGGAAGAGGTTCCAGCCGCTCACCTGGCCGCGGTCGGCCAGTACCTGCTTGCGTGACACGAGATGTGAGCGGGCCCCGCCGGTGTCGATGATGTCGAGGGTGCCGGCCCGCAGCACGTAGAGGTGCCCGTTGCCGGCCTTCACGAAGTCGGGTTCGTCGGCCCCCGCCTCCTGCACGTTGGTGCGCGACGTGCCTCCCTCGGCCTGGGCCACCGGAGCGCTGCTGCCCTGCTGAGGGGCTCCCTGTGGCGAGCCGCCCGACCCTGCGTTGTTCCCCGATCCTGCGCTGCCGCCCGCGCCAGGGGTGGTGCCCGAGCCGGCGCCGGTACCACCGCCCATCACGACGTCACCGTCAACGCTACTGAACCCCCTGTTGGGGAACGCGTCGCTGCCGTAGGGCGTGATCGTCGCCAGCGCCTCGGCGTGGGTCCACTGCAACAGATCGGCGCAACTGTCGAAGGGTTCGAGATGGGCGAACACCGGATCCGACGCGCCCAGCGGCACCACCTTCACCGGTCCGCGACCGGTCGTCGTCGTGGTGGCGGGCCGGCGGGGTGCCCCAGGGGCCGGCGCGGTCGGACGCTGGGGCGGACCGGCCGCCACGCGCGGCGCCCGGGTGGCGCCCGTATGCGCAACGGCGGCGAGCACCCCCATGAGCAGCACCGCGGCGGCGGCGATACCCACCAGGCGCGGTGCGCGGCCCACCAGGCGCGGTGCGCGGCCCACCACCGCGGCACGACGCGTCGCGAGCTTGCGGAAGGCCAGGGCGGGCGATGCCGCAACAACGGCGGCCGCCGCCGCCGCAGGTTCGTCGCCACTCGTCTCGGCAAGCGACGCCACCAAGCGCGTCGCCAGGCCGGCGGGAAGTGCCCGTGGGGCGTCGAGGCCTGCCAGAAGGCGGGCCATGTCGGGGTCGTCATCGGCGCCGGCGCCGGCAGCGGCAGCGCCGCCCGCCGTCGCGTCCGACAGGCTGGCCACGAGCCGGAGGACCAGGTCCTCGGGCAACGGCCGGGGCCCGTCGGCTCCAGTGAGCCCCTCGCCGGGCAGGTCCGAGTCGCTCATGTGTCATTCCTCAAGGCTTCGCGCAGGCCCGAACGAGCCCGCTGCAACAACGACTGCACCTGGGTGTGTCCCTTGCCCAACTCCGCCGCGATGGCCTCCACCGGGAGGCCGTCGAGGTACTTGAGCACGAGCACCTGGCGGTGCAGTGGGCTGAGGGTTCCCAACGCCCGCACGATCACGTCGCGATCGGCCGAGGCGTCGGCCCCTGCCGGTGCGGAGGGCTCGCCCCGTCCGCCGTCGATGGCCAACAGACCGCGCCGCACGGCCTCCTGGCGGCGCTCGCGCTCGAAGTGCCGGGCCACCCGGCGCCGAGCGATGGTGCAGCACCATGTCGACAGCGCGGCGTCCCCGCGGTAGCCCGCGGCGGAGCGGACCGCTTCGCTCAAGGTCTCCTGCACCACGTCGGCGGCGTCGGCCTCGTTGCCGCCCACGCGGGCGTACACGAACCCGTAGACCACCGGTCCGATCTCGTCGACGAAGCGCCGCACCCACACCGGGTCACCCCCGGCCGCGCCCCGCAGCAACTCGACATGGTCGAGGTGCACCCCAGCTTCGCTCTGCCTCATGGCTACCCCCATTGCCCCTTGGTGGCGGGTTGCGGTCGAAATCAACCGCGGGCGAGCGACAAGTTCAGCGGGTGGCCCAACCCTCGGGATCGTCGGCCAGTTCGTTCACCCCGGGCGGCAGCGTGCCGTTCACCAGGTCGGCCAGGGTGGTCTCCTCCAGCACGCGACGCAGGCTGACCCGTACCGCGATCCACAGCCGCTGCAACGGCTCGGCGGTGCCGCTGAAGTCCACGTCCTCGGGGTGCAGGCCCCGCACGTTGGCCAGCGGACCCTCGACCGCCCGGATGACGTCGGCCACCGAGATCTCCGCCGGGGGTCGGGCCAGCCAGTACCCACCCTCGGCCCCACGGCGCGACGCCACCAGCCCGGCCCGCTTGAGCTCGGCCAGGATGTTCTCCAGGAACTTGACCGGGATCCCCTGGGCGCGGGCGATGCGCTCGCCCTTCACCGGCCCCGGGGGTTCGGCGGCGGCCATCTCGATGGTGGCTCGGACGGCGTAATCGACTTTGGCGGTGACCCTCACGGCTCGTCGGTCGGATCGGCCGGCTGCTCGAAGCGTTGCCAGCCCGCGTCGGTGATCGAGCGCGACTCGAAGAACAGGCAATGCTCGGGGCAGGCGAAGGGAGCCTTGTCGTTGGCATTGACACGGCACCGTTGCACGATCTCGCCGGAGGCGACCGTGCGGGTCGAGTAGTGCCGGCAGTTCTGATTGACCGCCATCGTTCAGCACGCCGCCTTGAGCATGCCGATCGCGCACGTGCGACGCGAAGGGGTGATCTGCGGCGGCGGAGCCATCCGCCACAGCATGCCAGACAGTTGTGCGAGGCTCGATGCCATGACCAAACGGGTGGCGGTGATCGGCGGCGACGCGGCAGGCATGGGCGCCGCCACCCAGGCTCGGCGTCTGGATCCCTCGATGGAGATCGTGGCCTTCGAGAAGGGCGCCTACACCAGCTACTCGGCCTGTGGCATTCCCTATGTGGTGTCGGGACAGGTCCCCGAGTTGGATTCGCTGGTGGTGCGCTCCCCGCAGGAACACCGGGACCGCTCCCGCATCGACGTGCGGACCGGTCACGAGGTCACCGGCATCGACCTCGCCGCCCGGCGCCTCGAGGTGCGCGATCAGAGCCGGGCACGCACCTATCACGCCCCCTTCGACGAGCTGATGCTGGGTCTCGGTGCGGTGCCGATCCGGCCTGATCTGCCCGGCATCGATGACGCGTTCGTCCATGGCGTGCAGACCCTCGGCGATGCAGCCGCGCTGCTGGCCGAGGCCGAGCGGGGTCGTTGCTCGCGCGTGGTGGTGGTGGGCGGCGGGTACATCGGCCTGGAGATGGCGGAGGCGTTCGTGGCCCGCGGGATGAAGGTGGCGGTGATCGAGTCCGCCGAGCACGTGATGGGCACCCTCGACCCGGAGATGGCCGAACCCGTCGAGCAGGCCATGCGTGCCTTGGGCATCGACCTGCGCACCGGGGTGAAGGTGACGGGGTTCGGCCACCGCATCGTGGAGACCGAAGCCGGTCCGGTGGGAGCCGATCTCGTCGTGCTGGGACTGGGGGTGCGGCCCAACACCGCGCTGCTGGAGGGCACCGGTATCGAGCTCGGCGTCAAGGGGGCGGTGCGTGTCGATCGGCGCCAGCAGGCCAGCGTCGAGGGGGTGTGGGCCGCAGGCGACTGCGGCGAGTCGACCCATCTCGTCTCGGGCCGCCCCGTGCACATCGCCCTCGGCACCGTGGCCAACAAGCAGGCCCGTGTGGCCGGCACCAATCTGGGCGGCGGCTACGCGTCGTTCCCCGGGGTCCTCGGCACTGCCGTGACTCGGATCTGCAGCACCGAGATCGGCCGCACCGGGCTCAGCGCCGCCGAGGCCGCTCAGGCCGGCTTCAGTGTCGTGTCCACGACCATCGATTCCACGACCACGGCCGGCTATCTGCCGGGGGCGCCCACGGTGCGGGTGCGGATGATCGCCGAGCGGGGCACCGGTCGGGTGTTGGGAGTGCAGGTCGTGGGCGGCGCCGGGTCGGCCAAGCGGATCGACATCGCCGCCACCGCCATCACCGCGGGCATGGACGTGCAGCAGATCGTCGATCTCGACCTCGGTTATGCACCCCCGTTCAGTCCCCTGTGGGACCCGATCGCGGTGGCGGCGAGGACACTCCAGACGATCGCGTGAGCTTTACCCGATTTTTCCTCGCCGGGTCATCTTGCGCGAAGGTGTCGCCCGGGCGTCGAGCTGCTGGAGGAACTCATCGTGGCTGAATTGAGCGCGGGTGATACCGCATGGATGTTGATCTCGACGGCGCTGGTGTTGTTCATGACACCGGGCCTCGCCTTCTTCTACGGCGGCATGGTGCGCAGCAAGAACGTGCTGGGCATGCTCATGCAGAACTTCTTCGCCATGGGTCTGCTGGGCGTGCTGTGGGTGGTCGTCGGGTACACACTCGCCTTCGGCGGCAGCGGCAACTGGATCGGCAACCTCGATCACCTCGGGCTGCGTGATCTACCCGCCATTGCGCCGGGCCTGGCGATTCCCGCCGTGCTCTTCGCGGCCTACCAGATGACCTTCGCCATCATCACCCCGGCGCTCATCACCGGCGCCACCGCCGACCGTCTCAAGTTCTCGGCGTATTCGGTGTTCATCGGTTTGTGGCTGATCCTGGTCTACGCCCCCGTGGCCAAGTGGGTCTTCGGTGGCGGCTGGCTGGCCGACCTGGGCGCGCTCGACTTCGCCGGCGGTGCGGTGGTGCACATCAACGCCGGTGCTGCGGCCCTCGCCATGGTGATCGTCATCGGCAAGCGGCGGGGCTATCCCGACCAGTTGATGCCGCCCCACAACCTGCCCCTGACCATCCTGGGTACCGGGATCCTGTGGTTCGGCTGGGCGGGGTTCAACGCGGGCTCGGCGTTGGCCGCCAACGGCGTCGCCGCCCAGGCCCTCCTCAACACCTTCGTGGCCGCCTCAGCCGCCATGCTGGGCTGGCTGCTGATCGAGCGGATCAAGGACGGCCACGCCACCACCTTGGGAGCCGCCTCGGGCGCAGTCGCCGGGCTCGTGGCCATCACCCCCTGCGCCGGCTTCGTGAACTCGATGGCCTCGGTGGTCATCGGTCTGCTCGCCGGGGCGGTGTGTTTCCTCGCATTGGCCATCAAACGAGCCGCCAAGCTCGACGATGCCCTCGACGTGATCGCCGTGCACCTGGTGGGCGGCATCCTGGGTTCGATGTTGCTGGGGCTGTTCGCCGACGCCGGGATCAACTCGTGGGTGGCGCAGGCGTCGCACGAGGGTCTCTTCCTGGGTGGCGGCGGCGAGCTCCTGCTGGACCAGGGCATCGCCGTGCTCGCCACCTTCGCCTTCTCGTTCGCGGTGTCGTACATCCTGGCCAAGCTCATCGATGTGACGATGGGGCTGCGCGTGGACGAGACCGCGGAGGAACGCGGGCTCGATCTCAGCCAGCACGCCGAAACGGCCTACACCTGACCCCCTCGGAGGACTCATGAAGTTGCTCACCGCCATCGTCAAGCCCTTCAAGCTCGACGACGTGAAGGAAGCGCTCAAGGGCGCCGGCGTCCAGGGGATGACGGTCACCACCGTCGAGGGTTTCGGCCGCCAGGCCGGCCACACCGAGGTGTACCGGGGTGCGGAATACCAGATCGACTTCGTCCCCAAGACGCGTATCGAGGTGCTGTGCGAGGACGGCGATGTGGAGCGGCTGATCGAGGTCATCAGCGACGCGGGCCGCACCGGCAAGATCGGCGACGGCAAGCTGTGGGTAACCGCCGTGGATCGGGTGCAGCGCATCCGAACCGGCGAGCGTGACGCCGACGCCCTGTAGCCCCCCTCCCTCTCTGCGGTCGCGCCCGAATCATTCGTAGGTCCGGCGGCGCCGGCGTGCCCTACCCCCGCCAGTCGCGGTCCACGTCCACGCGGGGTCACTAGCCCCTCCCGCTCCGCGGTTGTCGCACGGCGCAAGCAACTATGGACCGAAACGTCGGGTTTATGTCAGTATTTCCTCACGAATGCCACCGAGAATCGGGACAAGAACGTGCTTCAGGCAGGACCGGAAGTGGCCGACAACGAACTAGTCGCTCGCAGTACTCCTCGCACCACTCCCCGCAGCCACCGGAGCACGTCGGGCCCGTCCTGACGCCGCAGAATGGAGACCGTTCTTCCCATGCAGCCGACTGTCACCCGCCCGATCCGACTGATCGCCTTCGTCACACTCGCTCTCCTCGTGTGGGGCATCACCGTGACGGTCTCGCCGGCCAAGGCGGCCGCAATCCCCTCCACGTCGAAGACACTCACCTCGGGGGGAACGGCCCGGCACTATCAGCTCTACCGCCCCAGCACCATCGCCGCCACCGGCGCTCGCCCGCTGCTGATCGTGTTGCATCCCGCGGGGGGAACGGGCGCCGGTTTTGAGAGTTCGCTGAACAACACGGCGCAGAACTTCGACAGCCTCGCCCCCAAGATGGGCTTCCAGGTCGCCTATCCCGACTCGCTCACCAACTTCACCGGTACCCGGGCCTGGCATGCCGGATGCTGCGACATCACCAGCGACAACACCGACGACGTGCAGTTCATCTCCGACATGATCGACGCCATTCCCAACGTCGACAAGAACCGTGTCTATGTGTTCGGTTTCTCGGCGGGTGCCTACATGGCCTACCGGTTGGCCTGTGACCTCTCGAGCCGCATCGCCGCCTTCGTTTCGGTTGCCGGCACCGAGGCCGACACCACGTGCGTCCCCACCCACCCCATGTCGATGATGGAGATCCACGGCGACCAGGACGCCTACGACGGCTACTGCACCAACACGGCCACGTGCAACCCCGCGATGTATCGACAGTGGGACCGTTCGGTGCCCGAGATCAACCGCCGGTGGCGGGTGCGGGACCAGTGCGGCGCCCCCACCAGCAAGGACTACGTCAGCAAGGGCGTGACCCGCACCGTGTCGACCTCGGCCAGTTGCCAGGGGAATCCCAACTGGAACGTTGTCCTCGTGACCGGGCACGGCACCGGCCACTGCCTGCCGGATGTGAACAGCTGCGGCAACTTCGCGGCCCAGCCGTACGCCCTCTCGTACATGTGGGGCAAGACGAACCAGGCCGGCACGGTGGTCGACCCGGGCTCGAACCTGCTGCCTCCCCCCGGCGGCTGACCGGGTCACCTCGGGCGGGCACCTCCGCCCGAGGGCAGTACCGTCGAGGCGGTGAGCCAGCTCCCCGACGATCTCCTCGTCGACCCGTCGCGGCATGGTCTCGAGTTCGCGACGGAGCGTTCGGCACGGATGGATGCCTGGCTTGCCTCCCTCTACGAGGCGGCCACGGCCTCCACCCCGTCGGGCTCGGGCACCGCGCTGGTTGCCGTCGGGGGCTACGGCCGGGCTGAACTGGCACCCTCCTCTGACATCGACGTGGTTTTGTTGCACCGCCGGCGCGGCGACATCGCCAGCCTCGCCGACCGGCTCTGGTATCCCGTCTGGGATCGGGGCATCAAGCTCGGGCACGCGGTGCGCACGGTGGCCGAGGCCCTGAGCCTGGGCCGCACCAGCTTCGACACCGCCACCGCCCTGCTGTCGACCCGCCACCTGGCCGGCGACGAGTCGCTCAGCGAGGAACTTCATCGTTCGGCCCGAGCCCAGTGGCGTGCCCGGGCCCCGGGCGTGTTGAGCGAACTGGCCGCCACCGTGGCGCAGCGCCACCAACGGGCCGGTGAGGTGGCCTTCCTGCTGGAGCCCGACCTGAAGGAGGGTCGTGGTGGTCTGCGCGACGTGCACGCCCTCGGGTGGGCCGGAGTGGCCGACGACGGCCTCCTCCACGCCCTCGACGGTCTCGCCGAGCCGTACAGGCTGCTGCTGGCGGCCCGTGTCGAACTGCACCGGGCCACCTCGACTCGTGGTGAGGTGCTGCGCCTGCAGGACCAGGACACCGTGGCCGAGTTGCTCGGTCTGCCCGATGCCGACGCGCTGATGGCGCAGGTGGCGGCGGCGGGGCGCACCATCGCCTGGGCCAGCGACGAGGTCTGGCGCGGCGTGGGCATGCGCAAGCGGGGGCTGCGACGCGACCGTCCCGTCGCCCTCGGTGACGGGCTCACCCTCGTGGAGGGCGAGGTCGATCTGGAGGTCGCCGGGGGGTGGGATCCGGTGCAGACGCTGCGGGCGGCGACGGCGGCGGCCGGTCGGGGCACCCGGATCCGGCGCAGCGCGCTGGAGGAAATCGCCGCCTCGGCGGTGCCGCTGCACGACCCATGGCCCCCGGGGCTGAGTGACGCCCTCGTGGCGTTCCTCTCGGCTGGCGACGGGGTGATCGCGGTGTGCGAGGCGCTCGACCAGTTGGGCGTGTGGGTGTGCCTGCTGCCCGAGTGGGAGCCGGTGCGAAGCCGGCCCCAGCGCAACGCCTACCACCGCTTCACCGTTGACCGGCACCTGCTGGAGGCAGCCACCGGAGCCGCCCGGCTGGCGTCGTCGGTCCGGCGGGCCGACCTGTTGGTGATCGGCGCGCTGCTCCACGACCTCGGCAAGGGTTACCCGGGTGACCACACCGAGGTGGGGGTCGAGCTGATGCGGGTACTGGGCGAACGCATGGGATTCGGGCCCGACGACGTCGACACCCTGGTGGCCCTGGTGGAACACCACCTGCTGCTGCCCGATGTGGCGACCCGCCGAGATCTCGACGATCCCGCCACCATCGACCGGGTGGCGGTCCAGGTCCGGACCTTGGAGCGTCTCGAACTCCTGGCGGCACTGACCGAGGCCGACTCCATCGCCACCGGCCCGGCCGCATGGTCGGCGTGGAAGGCAGGGCTGGTGGCTGACCTGGCGCACCGGGTGGCGCACGTGCTCGCCGGTGGCACCGCCGCCGACGTGGTGGGCGCCGACTTCCCCAGCGCCACCCACCTGGCCGCGGCGGAGGCGGGTGAGCGGCTCGTTGACGCCGAGGACAACACGCTCACCGTGCTGGCCGACGACCGCCCCGGCCTGTTCAGCCGGGTGGCCGGCGTGCTGTGCATCCACGGGCTGGGCGTGCGTTCCGCCCAGGCGTGGTCGAGCGATGAGGGCACGGCGGTGGCGTCCTTCACGGTGGAGTCGCACTTCGGTGGCGCCCCGAACTGGAACCGAGTGCGGGTTGATCTCGACGCCGCCTTCAACGGCCGCTTGGCCTTGTCGGCCCGGGTGGCCGACAAGGCCCGTACCTACGAGCGTCCTCCCACGACTGCGGAGCCGGTCCGCACGGTGGTGAGCTTCGACACCGACGCCAGCGCCGAGGCCACCGTGATCGACGTGCAGGCCCCCGACAGTCTGGGCGTGCTGTTCCGCCTCACCCGGGCCCTCGCCGAGTTGGACCTCGACATCCGCTCGGCGCGTGTCTCCACCGTTGGCGACCAGGCCGTCGACGCCTTCTACGTGCGCGACCGGGCGGGCGGAAAGGTGCGGGACCCGGCGTATCTGGCCGAGATCGAGCGGGCGTTGCGGGCGGCGGTGGACGGGTAGGGTCCACTGCGGTGGCCGCTCCCGACGAATCCGAAGCCGCAACCCCTGACGACACGCTCGACCGGACTCCCGACGTCACCGGTTCGCGCCGGCCCTCTCAGCTCGACCTGATCCGTTGGAGCGAGGCGTTGGCTGGCATCGCCCGCACCGGCCTCGGCTTCACTGAGAGCCTCTACGAGCGGGAGCGATTCGAGGAGGTGTTGGCGGTGGCCGCCGACATCGCCCATGCCGCCGGCGGCGACTACGACCACGACGCCACCATCGAGGACTGGATGCGCCAGGTTGGCAAGGGCGTCCCCGGCTACGTGACCCCGAAGGTCGGTGTGGCCGCCATCGTGGGCGACGACGAAGGCCGGATGCTGCTGGTGCAGCGCAGTGACTCCGGGATCTGGCTGTACCCCACGGGCTGGGCCGACATCGGCTACTCGGCGTCGGAGGTGGCGGTCAAGGAGGTCCGCGAGGAGACCGGCATCGAGTGCGAGGTGGTGCGCCTGGTGGGCCTGCTCGACGGGTTGCGGCTGGGCTTCACCCGGGTGCCCATGTACCTGTTGCAGTTCCACTGCCGGGCGGTCGGCGGCGAGTTGAAGCCCCATCCGCTCGAGTGCCGCGACGTCGGTTGGTTCGCCGAGGGTGCGCTGCCGTGGCCCACGGTGGGGTTCGAGCTGTGGGGCGCCCAGGCCTTCGCCGCCATCCGGGGCGAGCCGGTGGACGTGTACCACGACGCGCCGCGCCTGGCGCCGTGGCAGGGCGGGGCCCCGCACTCGGGCTGAGGCCCGCCTCAGCCCAGCTGCTCGAGCTGGGCCAGCAGCAGATCCACGATCGACACCGCCCCACCGGTGCGCTCCCACTCATCGCCCACGGCATCGTGGTCCACGAGGCCGGCCGCATCGGGGGCCACGCCCAGCACCGCGGTGGCCAGCTCGGCCAGCGCCACCGGTTCCAGCTCGTCGTCGTAGGCGCAGAAGCATTCGAGCCCGCCCCATAGGGCATGGGGCGGGGCGATCGGGGGCCGGCCGGTGCCCAGGGCCAACGCCACGTCGGCGAACAACTCGTGCGTGGTGACCCCCTCGGGCTTTCGGAACCGGGCCACCGGGTGCAGCCGCCACTCCAGGGTGAGTTCCTCGGCCCCCTCGTCCCGGAGCCAGGTCTGAGCGCCGTTCACGTAGGCGTCGACCGGTTCGCCGAAGCGCTCGTCGAGGGCCAGCACCAGGGCCTCGGACATGCGCCACACGCAGGCCGGGGTCAGAAGGGGCACCCGTCGAACCTACCGGACTACCTTCGTCGCATGGCGTACGAGCGGCTCAGCGCACAGGACGCGACCTTCCTGCACATCGAGGACGAGCACCAACCCCAGCACGTGGGGTCACTCGGCCTGTTCGAGGCAGGCCCACTGCTCGATAGCGAGGGTCGCTTCCGGATCGAGGAACTCCGTGCGGCCGTCGGCGCCCGCCTCGACCTCATCCCCCGGTTCCGTCAGAAGCTGATGACCGTGCCCCTCGATCAGGGCCGGCCGGTGTGGGTGGACGATGACCGCTTCGACCTGAGCTACCACGTGCGGCTCACCGCCCTGCCCACTCCTGGGTCCGAGGAGCAACTCAAAGCCCTGTTCGCCCGCCTCCAGGCCCATCTGCTCGATCGGCGGCGGCCCCTGTGGGAGCTGTGGTTCGTGGAGGGTCTCGTGGGCGACCGCGTCGCCATCATCCAGAAGACCCATCACTGCCTCATCGACGGGATCTCGGGTGTGGACGTGGCCACCGTGCTGCTCGACACCACCCCGGAACCGGCGCCGGTGGTCGTGTCCGACTGGGTGCCCGAGCCGCCCCCCGACCGGCGTTCGCTCCTGCGAGAGAGCCTCGTCGAGCGCACCACCGAGCCCACCGAGATGATCCGCTCGGCCCGCGCCCTGCTGCGCTTCCCCCGTCAGGCCGCCGACGGGGTGGCGAAGGTGGCCATGGCCGTGGTGTCTGGGGCCGCCGCCACCCCGCACACCCCCTGGAACGTGCCCATCAGCCCGCACCGGCGTTGGGAACTTGCCCGCGTGCCCCTCGCCCAGGTCAAGGCCATCAAGGACATGGCCACTTCCTCGCAACTCACCAGCGACGGCTGTTCGGTCAACGACGTGGTCCTGGCTGCCTGCACCGGCGCGTTGCGCGCCTTCCTGATCGAGCGGGGAGTGCCGGTGGAGGATCTGGAACTGAAGGCCATGGTGCCGGTGTCGATGCGCTCCGAGGAGGAGACGGGCGCGTTGGGGAACCGGGTCTCGATGGTGCCCGCGGTGCTGCCGGTGAGCGAGGTCGACGCCAGGTGGCGGCTGCGGTTCGTGCACGACAACATGGCCGAGCTCAAGGAGTCAGGGCTGGCCGTGGGGGCCGACGACCTCATCCGCATGACCAACTACCTCCCGCCGACGGTGCTGGGGGTGGCGTCGCGGCTGCTCACCCGCAGCCTGGCGGTGAACACCACCATCACCAACATCCCCGGCCCGCAGTTCCCGCTGTACTGCCAGGGGGCCCGCATGCTCGAGGCGTTCCCGTATGTGGGGATCATCGACAACATGGCGCTGACCATCGCGGTGGTGTCCTACGACGGGTCGCTCGGCTTCGGTATCACCGGCGACCGTGACATCCTCCCCGACCTCGACCGTGTGGCTCAGTTCCTCACCGACGCCGTCGACGAGTTGGAACGGGAGTTGAAGGCGGTGGCCAAGCCGTCCAAGCGTCGCAGCCGGGCGGGGACGTCGCGATGAGCGATCGGGAAGCCCTCGACGTGATCGGCGTGGCCGAGGCGGTGCGGTCGGGGCGGCGCCGGGCGGTGGAGGTCCTGGAGGACTGCCTGGCTCGCATCGCCGAGGGCAACGAGGCTCTCAACGCCTTCGTGTACCTCGACCCCGACGGCGCCCGCCGGGCCGCGCAGGACGTCGACGCCGCGGTGGCTGCCGGCCGGGATCCGGGGCCGCTGGCGGGGGTGCCCTTCGGGGTGAAGGATCTCGAGGATTGCGCCGGGATGCCGACGTCGCACGGGTCGGTGCCGTTCGCCGGCCGGGGCCCGGTGGGGCGCGACGACGTCCACATCGCCCGGCTGCGGGCGGCCGGGGCGGTGCCTGTGGGCAAGACGGCGGCGCCCGAGTTCGGGACGCTGAACTTCACCCGCACCAAGGTGTTCGGTGTCACCCGCAACCCGTGGGATCCCTCACGCACACCCGGGGGCTCCTCGGGCGGGTCGGCGGCGGCGGTGGCGGCCGGCCTGGTGCCCTTCGCCACGGCCTCCGACGGTGGTGGTTCCACCCGCATCCCTGCCTCCTTCAGCGGGCTCGTGGGTCACAAACCCAGCCACGGCCGCATCCCCAGCCCCGCGCCCATGACCACCCAGACCGCGGTGAAAGGCGCGCTGACCACCGAT
>JANMIX010000585.1:0-3587 GCA_031376015.1 Acidimicrobiia bacterium
TGATCGAGAAGAAGGAGGAGCTGCACCCCATCCTCGCCCTCGCCCTGGGCGAGTCCGAAGAGGTCGTGGTGCGGGTACCCGTGGCGGCCGGCTCGCACGCCGATGGCGCCACCCTGGGCGAGCTGCGCCTCGACGTGGAGCCCGGCTTCCACGTGCTGGCGGTGCGACGCGACCAGCGCTACCTGTACCGCCCGCGGGGCCACGTGCGGCTCACGGTGGGCGACGAACTGATCGCGTCGGGCCCCGACGAGGGTCATCCCGATCTGGCCGCACTGTGTGGGTGGCGGTTGGTGGAGGACGAGGACACCGGCGAGTCGGACCTTCAGCCCCTGCAACCCACGCCCACCTGAGCGGGGCCGGACGGCGGCGGCCGGCGGCGGGGCGAGCCGGCCTCAGATGTACCCGCGCATGCGGCTGGCGGCCGCCACCCGTTGGATGCCGATGCAGAAGGCCGCCTGGCGCAGGGTGCAGTTGTGCGCCGCAGAGAACGTGGAGGTGGCCTGGTAGGCGCGCTGGAGCTTGTCGCGCAGTTCGTCGTTGAAGACCTGCTCCTTCCAGGTGTGCTGCTGGATGTTCTGGGTCCACTCGAAGTACGAACCCGTCACGCCGCCGGCGTTGGCCAGGATGTCGGGCACGACGATGATGTTGCGGTCGCCCAGGACCTTGTCGCCCAAGGGCGTGATGGGGTAGTTGGCCGCTTCGATGACGAGCCGGCCGTTCACCCTGTCGGCGTTGGTGCCGTCGATGACCTCGCCGAGAGCGGCAGGGATGAGCACATCGCAGTCCAACTCCAGGAGTTCCTCGTTCGAGATCGCGTCGTGGTCGCCCTGGTAGTTCACGATGCTGCCCGTCTGCTGGGCCGTGGTGAGCAGGGTGCTCACATCCAGGCCGGTGGTGCAGTGCAGGCCGCCGCGCACGTCCGACACGGCGATGACCTTGCACCCGCGGTCGGCGGCCTCCGCCGCCGCGAACGAACCGACATTGCCGAACCCCTGGATGGCGACGCGCAGGTCGCGCAGGTGCAGGCCGTGTTCCTCGGCGTAGGCCTCCAGGATGTAGATGACGCCTCGACCCGTGGCGGCCTCACGACCCGGGGCACCGCCGAGATCGAGCGGCTTGCCGGTCACGATGGCGGGGGAGTAGCCGTGGCTCTGGCTGAAGGCATCCATCATCCAGGCCATGACCTGGGCGTTGGTGTTCACGTCAGGCGCGGGGATGTCGCGGTAGACCCCGATCACGTGGGCGATGCCGTTGGTGAAACGGCGGGTCATCCGTTGCACCTCGGTGGGACTCATCGTGGTGGGGTCCACCTCGATGCCGCCCTTGGCGCCGCCGAAGGGGATGTCGAGCAGCGCCGTCTTCCAGGTCATCAACGACGCCAGCGCCCGCACCTCCTCGAGGTTCGCAGTGGGGTGGTAGCGGATACCGCCCTTGTAGGGCCCCCGCGCCCCGTTGTGTTGCACCCGGTAGCCCCGCACGGTGATGAGGTCGCCCGAGTCGAGACGTACCGGGATCTGCACTGAGATCTCCCGATACGTCGTCGTCAGGATCGACCGCATCTCCTCGTCGAGGTCGATGACCGACGCCGCCTCGTTGAAGTACTGGTTCACGGCCTGGAACGCCGTCAGACCTTCGGTCGCCATCGGTGCCTCCCCTTCCCGGCGTCGCCGCTGGCGAATGTTGTCAGCTACTGCTCCTTGATGCCGTCGATGCTCCCGACGCCCCCACCGGCTCCCCGTCGAGGGGGGCGGGCGGGTCGAGCGACCCGGCGGGCAGATCGGTGCGGTAGGCGGTGGCCTCGAGCCGCCCTCGGGGGACCTCCACCAACAGCTGGGCACCCTCGGCCGACAGGCAGAGGGTTGCCGATCGGCCCAGCGTGGGATCATCGTGACCCGACTTGCGGGTGGTCACCAGGCAGGTGGCTGCCGCGCCGGCGATGGTGCGGCCATCGATGACGAAGTCGAAGTCGGCGGCGCGCTTGCGGAAGGTGGCCACCGCGTTGGCGGCGGCGTTGTCGTCGAGGAGGCCGGCATGATCGGCCTGGTCGCGTAGGCGCCCGCATTGCCACTTGTCGGCGGTGCGGGTGCACTGGTAGCTGGTGCCGTGCAGACGGAACGTCGAATCGATGGTCCCGTCGGGGCTGTAGATGTCGATACGACGATCAGGCGGGTGCTGGGTGAGCGTGATCTGCTGACGCTTCTTGTCGGCGGTGGTGACGACGTAGGTGACCTGGTACGCACCATCGGTGCGCCCCGCCCGCGCGAAGAAGGCGGCGACATCGGCGGGCAGCCCGGCGGCCGAGGCGATGGAGGCCACCTGGGCGTCGCGGCTGGGCCTCCCGCCGCCACAGGCGACGGGCACAACCGCGACGAGCGCTCCCAGTGCGACGAGCGCCGGGAACCTCAACGTTGCCGGGCGCGGGAGGCAAGAGCGGCGGGGCGATGGGGACACGACGGCCGAGGGTAGCCAAGCGCCACCTAGCATCCTCTGCAGTGGCACGCGACAGTGGGAATCCGGCTCGACCCGCGCCGGGATATTCCGGCACGCCCGGCGACCCTCCCGCCGTCATGGACACCGACGGGGTCGTCGAGGACATGGGTCAGCGCCCTGCGGCTGAGCCTGCGGAACCGCCTGCGTCCGCCAATCCGGCCCGGACCGTGGCCCTGGTCCTGGGCGTGGCCGCCTCCGTGGGCGCCGCGGTGGTCGGGGTGGTCTACGCCATCATCGCCATCCCGCTGTACGCCCTCGCCCAGTCGGATCCCCACGGCCTCGACCGGCCCGTGTTCCGGGACGCCCTGTTCCATGTGGCCATCCCCGCCGGGCTGGTGATCGGCCTCGGCATCGGCGCGCTCATCGGCGTCTGGTACCACCGGGGCGGACGTCTGCCCACGGACCGCACCCCTTTCTGACGCCGGTAGCGTGGCCGGCGATGGTCGACGACACCCTCCGCCTGCTGGCCGTACACGCCCACCCCGACGACGAGTCCTCCAAGGGCGCCGGCTCGGTGGCCCGTTACTCCGACGAGGGGGCGCGCTGCGTGCTGGTGTGCTGCACCGGTGGCGAGGCGGGCGACATCCTCAACCCGGCCATGGACCGGCCCGAGGTGCGCAGTGAGCTGGCCGAGGTGCGCCGGCGCGAGCTCGACACCGCCGCCGCCATCATCGGCTATCAGGAGGTGGTCTGGCTGGGCTACCGGGACTCGGGCATGCCGGATACACCCGAGAACGAGGACCCGGGCTGCTTCGCTCGGGCCCCGCTCGACGAGGCCGTCGGCCGGCTGGTCACGATCCTGCGCCGAGAGCGTCCGCACGTGGTGGTGACCTATCCCGAGAACCAGGAGGGCTACCCGCACCCCGATCACCTTCGAGTGCACGAGGTGACCATCGCCGCGTGGGAGGCCTCGGGCGATCCCGATCGCTATCCCGACGCCGGCGAGCCCTGGCAACCCCCCAAGCTCTATTACACGATGTGGTCGCTGCAGCGGATTCTCACGCTGCATCAGAAGATGCTCGATCTGGGCGTCGAGTCGCCTTTCGACGGGAAGTGGTTCGAGCGCCCCCGCCAGGAACACCTCATCACGACCAAGG
>JANMIX010000603.1:0-2136 GCA_031376015.1 Acidimicrobiia bacterium
GGCAGTAGCCGTGCACCTGGGCGATGACCGGGATGTTGAGGTCCCAGATGCTCATCCAGCCCTCCACCACGTGGCGGGGCCAGTGCCCCTCGCCGCCGGGGGTGTACCAGGGCTCCTCCAGGCCCTCGTTGCCGCCCCCGAGGTCGTAGCCGGCCGAGAAGCAGGTGCCCGCCCCCCGCACGATGGCGACGCGGATGTCGGGATCGGCGTCGGCCTCCCGCAGCGCGTTGATGATCCCTCCCCGTACGGCGTGGTTCAGCGCGTTGCGCTTCTCGGGACGGTTGAGGGTGACACGCCGCACGTGCGGCGCGGGGTCATCCACCAGTACGACATCACTCATTGCAGCCCCCCTGTCGGTGCCGCCACCCCGATGGTGGCGGCGTGTTTCATGTCGGTCACCAGCCGGCCCAGTAGTGCCGAGAGCATGCTCGCGTCGACGGTGTCCCAGTGGCCCAGCGCGGCGCGCAACTCGGCGTGCATCTCGGCCTGGAAGCGGGCGCGTGCCCGGCGCCCCTTGGGCGTGGCCTCCACCTGCACCACCCGCCCGTCATCGCGGTCGGTGCGGCGTAGCACCAACCCGTCGGCCTCCAGTTCGGACACGGTACGGCTGGCCGCGCCCATGCTCATGGCGGCCTGGTTCGCCAGTTCGGTGACGGTGATGGGGCCCAGGTCGTCGGCACGGCGCAGAAGCTCCCATCCCGGACGCGACAACGCCACACCCGAGCGCCGCCGGCGCTGTTCGTGCACGCGCCGGCTCCCGGCCAGGCGGAACAGTTCGGAGAGCGCGTCGGCCACCGCCACCACCGCGGCGTCGGCGCCGGGGCGGGTCTGCGCCACCGGTGCGGGTGAACCGGCGGCGGACCCCCCCGCACGCAGCGCCCGCCCCGCGCCCGCACTCATCGATCTTCGGTCATGCGGGCGGCGGCGGTGGCCTTGGCCGGTGCCTCGTCGACGCGGTCGGGCCAGAACGGCGGCGGGTAGACGTCCCGATCGGTGACGATCGGCTCCGGGTAGAACTGGGCGGCCCACTTGCGGAACTTCATGAAGGGACCGTCGGTGTCGGCGAGGGCGGGTCGGGGCAGGTAGGCCTTGTGCTCCCAGATGGGCCGGTCCTCCATCGACATCTGCTTGTCGACCTCGTTGACGAAGGCATGGCCGATCTTCTCGGTGAGTTCGGCGTCGCCCAACGACTTGAACCGGTACGAGGAACGCACGACGGTGTGCTCGGCGTCGATCGGCGTGTTGCAGGCCACGTCGATGGTGTCGATGATCCCGCTGAACTCGACGATGGACAGGCCGGGCCCGACGGAGCGCACGTCGATGCGGGCGTCCACGTCACCGCGGGGGGTGACGAAGGTCTGCCGGGATCGCATCATGGCCTCGGGGAAGCCGGTCTCGTAGTGCTCCATGACCGGCACGGTGGGGGTGCTGTGCACGTAACGGAAGTGGGCGGAGTCGACCTGGTTCTCGGCCAGTTCCTGCACGTGCGCGTCGAAGGAGCGCTCGGTGCGGATCACGGTGCCCCACTCCGGGCTCGCCAACTCGGGGATGACGGGGATCTCCCACATCGGTTCCACCGTGGCGTCGGGATGCCACCAGATCATCGACACACCGTTGCGTTCGACAACCGGGTAGGTGCGGATGCGACCCCGATCGTTGGTGCGGGTGCTGTAGGGGATCTCGGTGTTGCGCCCGGCAGCGTCGAACTTCCAGCCGTGGAAAGGGCAGGCGATCTGGCAACCGTCGACGGTGCCGCCGTGACCGAGGTGCGCCCCCAGGTGCGGGCAGAAGGCGTCCATCACGTGGAGGACGCTCTCCTCGTCTCGCCAGCCCACGAAGTGCTGATCCATGGCGAACAGCGGCCTCGGAGCACCGTTCTCGAATTCCTCGGGATACCCGACGCAGAACCAGCCGAAGGGGATTGGGAACGGGTAGCGAGCCATGGGCGAACCTCTCGGCGTCATGCTTGACAGGGCCAGAAAGCTCTACAACAGTTCCTTCGCGTACGCAAGTATCTCGCCGGCCCTCGTCGCCGGCCTTGTCGCAACCCCGCAGGAGTTCCGCCCCATGACCGTGGCCATCGAGGATTTCGAGGGGGTGCGGCTGGTCACCTTCCAGCGGCCCGAGGCCATGAAC
>JANMIX010000637.1:0-4286 GCA_031376015.1 Acidimicrobiia bacterium
GGCGCTGGAGCGCGCCAGCAGCGTGACCAACGAGGTATGGCTGTCCGCTGAGCACGCGATCCGTGTGAACCGGCGGCTGGACCATCGACTGTTCCGGGAAGCCCAACTGGCCCGCGACCTGCCCGACGCAGTGCGGTATCCACCGGTGGTGGCCTTCGGCTCGGTCAGCGGTCTCGACTTCCTGCTGTCGCGCCGCCAGCCCGGAGCGCCCCTGGCCCGATGCTGGCCGACCATGTCGGTCTCCGATCGCCGCACGGCCATTCGTGAGCTGGCCCACATGCTCCGCGCCCTGCACGCCACACTTGCTCCCATCGACCTGCCCGTGGCCAAGGATCCGCCCCAGGCGCTGGGCTCGGAGTTCGAGCCGCTGCGCCCGCTCACCACGATGCTCGAACGGATGGCCGAACTGCCGCATGTGGAGCGCTCGCTGGCTTCATCGCTGCTCACCATGGCCCGAGCCAACGAATCCCAGCTCCGCCGGGCCGACGCCCAGCACATGATCCACGGCGACCTCAGCTTCGAGAACCTCCTGTGGGATGGGCACCATGTGAGCTCGATGCTCGACTTCGAGTGGGCCCGACCGGCGCCCCCGGACCTCGATCTCGACGTGCTACTGCGCTTCTGCGCATACCCGTTCCTCCACGTGGCGGCCGACTACCAAGCCGCCACCCACGCCGCGGACTACACCGAGGTGCCCTGCTGGTTGCAGGAGGACTATCCGGAGCTGTTCGACGCGCCCGGCACGCAGGACCGCCTGCGCATCTACGCCATGGCCTTCGACGTGCGGCTCGTGCTGGCCGACCCGCCGGCGGCATCGCTGACGCGGCTCGATGTCCACCATCCCCTCCGCCGGCTCGCGGCCTTGGCGGCGCGCACCAGCCACCTGGACACGCCCGGTTGAGCCGGATGGGTGCCGGCGCGGCCGGACCCCGATAGGAATTGTTCCGCAGCTGCGGAGCCGGAGGTGGGTATGTCGAGAAGCGTCGCTCTATTGCGCGGCATCAACGTGGGCGGCAAGAACCTGTTGCCCATGGCCGACCTACGGCGCTGTTTCGAGGACCTCGGCCACTCGTCGGTGATCACGTTCATCCAGAGCGGCAACGTGGTGTTCCGACCCGCCGGCAGGGTGAAGGCAACCGATCTCGAGGTCGCCATCGAGGGCCGGTTCGGCCTACACGTCGATGTGGTGCTGCGCACCTCGGCGAAACTGGCCGGGGTCGTGAAGCACAACCCCTTCGGCGACGCCGACCCGGCGGCACTGCATGTGGGGTTCATGGCCTCGGCGCCCCCGCCCGCCGCGGTGCGTGCTCTGGACGTCAAGCGTTTCGCCCCCGAGCAGCACCGCATCCAGGGGTCCACGCTCTACCTCTGCCTGCCCGACGGCATGGGCCGGGCCAAGCTGCCGCCCTACCTCAACCGGGCGCTGCCGGTACCCGTCACCGTGAGGAACTGGAAGACCACGATCAAGCTCCTCGAGCTGTCGCGGAAGGACTGAGCCCGGATCGGTCCCCCGCGCAGCGGAGAGCGCCTCAGCCCGAGGCCAGCGCGCCGGGGTCGATGGCGAACAGTTCCGCGCCGCCGGCGCACACCGCGGGTACCAACCCCGCTGCGGCCGGCAGCAACTGGTGCACGTAGAAGCGGGCCGTGGCGGTCTTGGCGGCGAGGAAACCATCGGGATCACCGGCTGGCGCTGCTTCCCGCGCCGCCAGTGCCTGGCGGGCCATGACCCAGCCACCCACCACGGTGCCGGCCAGGCGCAGGTACGGCGTGGCGCCGGCCAGGGCCGAGACGGGATCCCCCAGCCCGTTGGCCAGCAACCAGTCGGTGGCGTCGCGCAGGGCGGCCACACCGGCGGTGTAGGGCTCGGCCAGGTCGGCTAGGTCGCCGTCGAGGGCGGAGGTCACCCCCTCCATGGTCGAGAGCAGGTCGCCGATGAGCCCGCCGGCGCGCATCGGCAACTTCCGGCCCACCAGGTCCATGGCCTGGATGCCGTTGGTGCCCTCGTAGATGGCGGCGATGCGCACGTCGCGCTCGCGCTGGGCCACACCGGTCTCCTCGATGAAGCCCATGCCACCGTGCACCTGCACGGCCAGACGGGCCATGTCCATGCCCATGTCGGTGCCCCATCCCTTGGAGATGGGGGTCAACAGGTCGGCCCATTCCTGCCCGCGTGTGCGCTCGGCCTCATCGGCGCCCTGGCGAGACCGGTCGATCATCTCGGCGTTGAGGAAAATGAGACCCCGCATGGCCTCGACGGTGGCCCGTATGGTGAGCAGCATCCGGCGCACATCGGGGTGTTCGATGATGGGGCTCGACACGCCGGCCGGTGCGCCCGGTGCCCGACCCTGCTGGCGCTCGCAGGCGTAGGCGTAGGCCTGCTGGTAGGCCCGTTCCGCCACCGCCAGGCCCTGCAGCCCCACCGAGAGGCGGGCGTTGTTCATCATCGTGAACATGGCCCGCATCCCGCCGTGTTCGGGCCCGACCAGCCAGCCTTCGGCGTCCTCGTAGGAGAGCACGCAGGTTGGCGACGCATGGATACCCATCTTGTGCTCGATCGACACGCAGGTGACCCCGTTGCGTTCGCTGGTGGGCGCTCCCTGCTCGTCGACACGGAACTTGGGCACCAGGAACAGCGAGATTCCCTTCGTGCCCGGCGGCGAACCGGGCGTGCGGGCCAGGACCAGGTGCAGGATCTGCTCGGTCATGTCCTGCTCGCCGTAGGTGATGAAGATCTTGGTGCCGGTGAGACGCCACCGGTCCGTTCCCTCCACGGGGGTGGCCTTGGTGGTGAGCGCCCCCACATCGGAGCCTGCGTGGGGTTCGGTCAGGTTCATCGTGCCGGTCCACGTTCCCGAAACCATCTGGCGCAGGAACCGCTCACGCAGCGTCTCCGAGCCGTGGTCCAGGAGGGCGTCGATGGCACCCTGGGTGAGCAAGGCGCACAGGCTGAAGGAAAGGTTCGATGACTGGAGCATCTCCTGCATGGCGATCGACACCAACCAGGGGAACCCGCCACCGCCGTACTCCGGGGGGAACGGCACGCTCCCCCATCCGGCGTCGACGTACTTGCGGTAGGCCTCGATCCAGCCCGGGGCGGTAGTGACCGCGCCGGTGGCGGGGTCGTGCCGGGCGCCCACGGTGTCACCCACGCGGTCCAGCGGTGCCAGCACCTCGGCGGTGAAGCGCCCGAACTCCTCGAGGAGGCCGGCGACGGTGTCGGGGTCGGCGTGGGCGAAGGCCTCCAACTTGCTCAGTCCCTGCAGGTCCACCAGATGGTCGAGGACGAAGCGGATGTCGTTGAGCGGTGGGCGATAGCCGTTCGAGTCAGCAGGCACGACACAAAGGCTAACGGGCCACCTGTTCAGCGATCCGGTCCGCCAGGAATCGCGCCACCGCTTCCACCGGAGGCGTCGGGCGCCCGTCGAGGGCAGCCACCGTGAAGAACGCCTCGGTGGTCCCGGTCGCGCGACCCTGCAGGCTGAACACGAGCGAGCACACCGGCCAGTCGGTGAACTCCACGATGACCTCGATCAGCCCGGCGGAGGAGTCGACATAGGCGATCTCGCCAAACGTGTCGGCGGCGTCAACCAGCGCAGACCAGGTCTCCGGCGGGGGCAGCGCGACCACCACGGTGTCGTCCTGGGCCCAGGCCTCCACGTAGGCGCTGGTGGCGTACGGCGCCCGCGCCGCGGCCGGCGGGCGTTCGGACGTGTCGGTGCCCGCGGCACCGGCGGGCGCGCCGCTACCGCTCGTCGGGGACGAATCCCGGCGATGCAGTCCCCGCAGCAGTACATACGCGGCGTTCAGCTGCGCGGTGGCGGCGGTGGCGTCTGCGGTGGCCGCGGCGGTGTCGCCGGCCCGATCGGGATGCGCCGTGCGAACCCTGGATCGCCATGCCTCGCGCAGTTCCTCGGGCGAGGCCGTAGGCCCCACGCCCAGCGCACCGCGGGCGGTGGCCTCATCCACGATGAGCACCGTTCGGTGGTGGCGACCGGTGTCCGCGATTCCTCATGCATGCCGAAGCGTAGGCACCCTTGCTAGAACCCGGGGGATGACCACGTTCCGATCGGCGCCGACCGGTGAGGTCGATCCTCGCACCCTCTACTCGATCCTGCGCCTGCGTTCGGAGGTCTTCGTCGTCGAGCAAGCCTGCGCGTACCTGGATCCCGACGGCAGGGACGTGGAACCGGCCGCGGTCCAGTGGTGGGCCGTCGAGGGGGACGGCGGTGACGGCGTCGCGGTGACCGCCACCGCCCGGGTGCTGCGTGACCCCGACGGTCGCACCC
>JANMIX010000655.1:0-6157 GCA_031376015.1 Acidimicrobiia bacterium
GCATCACCGCGGTGCCGTTGCGCTTGTGCTCGGCGGGGTCGACGTCCTCGCCGATGAAGAGCTTTCCCGCGGGAACTTCGATGGCCATGACCGACGACGCTACTCACTGCCGAGGACGATGATCGGCCGGTGGCGTCTAGCGTTGCCCCGATGCACGTACCCCCCGACGCACCCCTCGTCGCCGCCCAGCAGGTGGGGCGAAGCCTGCTGGGGAACCTGGGCCGGGTCGTGTTGGGGAAGGAGCAGTCACTGGCGATGGTCATCGCGGGCCTGCTGGCCGGCGGGCACGTGCTGGTCGAGGACAGCCCGGGCGTGGGCAAGACCGTGCTGGCCAAGGCGTTGGCCCGCTCGATCGGCGGCACGGCGGGGCGGGTGCAGGGAACCGCCGACCTCCTGCCGACCGACCTCACCGGGGTGACGGTGTTCGACCAGCGCAGCGGGGAGTGGCGTTTCCGGCCCGGCCCGCTGTTCGCCAACGTGGTCGTGGTCGACGAGATCAACCGGGCCACGCCCCGGGCCCAGTCGGCGCTGCTCGAAGCGATGGCCGAGGGGCAGGTCACCGTCGACGGCACGCCCCAGCCGTTGCCGGCGCCGTTTTTCGTGGTGGCGACCCAGAACCCGTACGGCGACGTGGGCACGTTCCCGCTCGTGCAGGGCCAGCTCGACCGGTTCGCGGTGGCGGTGTCGCTGGGATTGCCCGGCCGGGAAGCCGAGCGGGCCCTGCTGCGGGGTGACGGCGGCACCGATGAACTGGCGCGGCTCGGCGCGGTGGTCACCACCGGGGAACTGGCCGCGGCCATCGACGCGGTGCAGCGGGAGGTGCACGTCGCTCCCGGCGTGCTCGAGTACGTGCTCGACCTGGTCGATGCCGTGCGCCACGAATCGGGCGGTGGGCCCAGCGTCAGCCCCCGAGCCGCGCTGACGCTGCTGCGGGTGGCCAAGGCCGCCGCCGTACTGCGCGGACGTGACCACGTCGCCCCCGACGACGTGCGTCTGGTGGCGACCGCCGTGCTGCCCCACCGCCTGCTCGGGGTCTCCTCTGCGACGCAGAGCGTGGAACGGGTGCTGGCAGGACTCCCCGTCCCCTCGCCGTGACGGACGGTCCGGGCGAGCCCGGCCGTCGCGTGCCGCTGTCGACACGGCGCAGGCTGTCCCTCACCCCCCAGGCCCTCACCCTCGGCCTGGCCGTGTTCTTGATCCACTCGGTGTGGAATTCCACCGGTTCGCGAGTGGCGATCAGCGCCGAGGCCGCCGTGGTGGCCCTCCTGGTCGCTGACCTGCTGTGGTCCCTGCTGGTCTCCCACCGGGTCCGGGTGTCGGTGCTCGACAACCCCGACGACGCCACCGTGGGCGAGCCCACCCACTGCGAGGTGGCGGTGAGCGGCACCCGCAGCGCGGTCGAACTCCGCATGGTGTCGGCCGCCGCACCGCGCTGGCTGCGCGTCGACTCACCCCAGAAGGGCACACTCACGGCGGTGGCCGGCGCCCGGGGTGTGGCCACCGCCGCCGTCTTCGAAGCCCGCGCCGGCGGACCGCTCGGCTTGGTGGGCATCCTGACCCAGATCGTGGTGCCCCTGCCCCGGCCTCTGCACGTGGCCCCTCGCCTCGAACGCGGCCCCGAACTCCGCCAACCGGAGGGCGCTCCCGAGATCGACGACCACGACGAGGTGCTGCGCGGCACCCGACCATGGACACCGATCGATCCGCTGCGATCGGTGCACTGGCCGTCCGTGGCGCGTACCGGCAGCCTCACGGTTCGCGAACTGGAGCATCCGCCGCGGCGAGCCGTCACGGTGGCCGTCGATCTGGCCCCCACCGGCCACGCCGATGATGACCAACTGGCCGAGCGCGCCGCGGGGTGGGCCCGCTGGGTCGTGGAGGAGTACCTGCGCCGTGGTGTGGCGGTGATGCTGGCGACGGTGGCCGGCGGCGCCACCGAGATTGCCGCGGTGCGTTCGTCGCGCGAGGTGGGCAGGCGCTTGGCCGCCGCCCAACGGGCGACACCGAGCATCCCCGCTGCAGCGGGCACCGTCTGGGTCCGGGCGCAGGACCCGTGACGCACATCGCGCCTCGGCGGGCGGCGCTGGGCGCCCTCGGACTGTCGATCCTGGCGGCCGCGGCCGCGACCGGCACCGTCACGCTGTTCGGGTGGTCCACCCCCGCGATGGCCTACGGGATCGTGGCGGCGGCCGGGCTGGTCGTGAGCGATCTCCTCTCGACGCGCGCAGACCCCCGCTGGCCGCAGGTCAACCTGTACACGTCCTTCGCGCTGGCGCTGCTACTGCTCACGACAAGGGCGACACTGGCCCCCGACAGCGCCGGCTCGGGCATCCATGCCGGCGCCGAACTCCTGGTGATCCTGGTGATGGTGCGATCGCCGGCCGTGGTTACGGTGGCCGGCATCCGGTCGTCGCTCATGCTGAGCATGGGCGCCATGCTCGGCGCCGCCGCCTCCTCGGCCCTGGTCACGGGATGGCTGGGGTTGTGGCTGCTGAGCGCGTTGGTGTGCCTGGTGCAACTCCCGGCGCAGGCGGTACCGCTGCGGCTCACGGGCACCGAGCCGGTGGCGCCGGCGACGGCCCTGCGGCGCCAGGCGACGGTCGTGGCGGCGCTGGTGGCGGTCGTGGTGGGCGCGGTAGCGGTGGTGAGTGCGATCGACCCCACCCCCCAGCGCGCCGGCGCCCGGCTCGGCAACCCGCCCGATCGCAGCGCCGATCCGGCCCGCTACAGCGGGTACCGCTCCTCGCTCGACACCGGCGATCGCTTCACCCTCTCCGACGAGGTCGTGATGACGGTGGACGCGCCGGCACCCGACTTCTGGCGCGGCCAGAGCTTCGACGTATGGGATGGGCGCACCTGGACGGCCAGCGCGGTGACCTCCAACCGCTTCAGCGACGAGGGCACCGGTTTCGTGCCCCCCGGCTTCGGCGATCAGGACTCGGGTGGGCAGACCTTCGTGCAGCACTTCCGGATCAAGGTGCCCTGGTTGAGCCTCCTGTACGGCGCCTACCGGGTCGATCAGATCGACAGCTTCGCCGGCCGGATCCTGGTCTTCGGCGACGGGACGATCGTGCCCAGCCGGCCCCTGGGCGCCGGCGCCGAGTACACGGCGCTGAGCATCCGGCCTCGGATCACCGCGGCCATTCTGCGAGCCCACGACCCGGGGGGAGCACGGATCCCCAGCCGCCTGGCCGAGTTGAGCACGCAACTGCCCGCCACCGTGCCCGACCGGGTGCGGACCTTGGCCCACCAACTCACCGATGCCCAACCCACGGCCTACGACAAGGTCCGCGCCATCGAAGCGTGGATGGGGGCCAACACCACCTACACCCTCGACATCGCACCGCTGCCCCCCGGAGCCGACGCCGTCGACCAGCACCTCTTCGTCGACCGCAAGGGCTTCTGTGAGCAGATCGCAACCTCCACCGCGGTGCTGTTGCGTTCGGTGGGGGTGGCGGCCCGTGTGGCCACCGGGTACGCGCCGGGCGAGGAATCGGTGCTCGGCGGCACCTTCACGGTGCGGGCCAAGGACGCCCACGCCTGGGTCGAGGTGTGGTTCCCGGGTCTCGGCTGGCAGGCCTTCGACCCCACTGCCTCGGTGCCCTTGTCGGGCGAGTCGTCACGTTCGGCCGGCCAACGCGTGGCCCGCCTGCTGGCCGCCGTCCTGCCCTGGCTGGCGCTGGTGGCCGGGCTGTGCCTCACCGGCGCGCTGGTGCTGGTGCTGCGGGCCCGGCACCGGGCACGCCTCGCCGCCGCCGCGGCGCCGTGGAGCACCCGCCTGGCCGCCACCCTTGAGCGCGAGGGCAGGGCCCGGGGCCGTCCCCGCGTCCCCACCGAGACACCGCTCGACTATGCGTGGACCCTGTCGCATTCGGTGCTGCCCGACGACCGTGTGGTGCGGGTGGGTCAGCTCGTCTCCGCTGCAGCCTACGGACCGGCCGGCGACCCACCCGAGGAGGAGCAGGCCTGGGTTGACGAGGTGCTGCGCGAGATCAGCGCGGCGTTTCCTGTGGCCAGGCGCCGGTGGTCACCGCGTCGAGCTCGTCGGGGGACATGAGCACCTCGCGGGCCTTGGACCCCGTGGAGGGGCCCACCACCCCGCGCTGCTCGAGCAGGTCCATCAGCCGTCCGGCCCGGGCGAAGCCGACCCGCAGCTTGCGCTGGAGCATGGAGGTCGAGCCGAGCTGTGAACGCACGATGAGCTCCATGGCCTCGCGCAACAGATCGTCGTCGTCGTCCTCGCCGGCACCGGCCATCCCATTGCCGGCTGCGGCGGCGTCGCTGTCGCCCTGCACGGCGTCGTCGAAACTGAGCTCGGGCGCCTGGCGCTTCCACAGCCCCGACACCTTGCGGACCTCGGCCTCGCTCACCCAGGAACCCTGGATGCGCTGGGGAGCACTGGAGGCGGGGCCGAGGAACAGCATGTCGCCCTGACCGATGAGCCGTTCGGCGCCGGCCTGATCGAGGATCACCCGGCTGTCGGTCACCGAGGACACGGCGAACGCGAGGCGGGCGGGGATGTTGGCCTTGATGACACCGGTGATCACGTTGACCGACGGGCGTTGGGTGGCGATGACCAGGTGGATGCCCACGGCTCGGGCCATCTGGGCGATGCGGCAGATCGACTCCTCGACGTCGCGCGCCGCCACCATCATCAGGTCGGCCAGTTCGTCGATGACCACGAGGATGAACGGCAGCCGGGGGAATTCGGCGCCGCTGCCGGGATCGGGTTTCAACTCGCCACGGTCATACGCCGCGTTGTAGCCGGTGATGTCCCGAAAGCCCACCTCGGCCAGCAGGTCGTAGCGGCGCTCCATCTCCCGCACCGCCCACGACAACGCGTTGGCGGCCTTCTTGGGGTTGGTGACCACTTGGGTGAGGAGGTGGGGAAGGCGGTCGTACTGACCCATCTCCACCCGCTTGGGGTCGATCAGGATCATGCGCACCTGCTCGGGTGTGGATCGCATGAGGATCGAGGTGAGCAACGAGTTGAGACAGCTCGACTTGCCCGCACCGGTGGCCCCGGCGATGAGGATGTGGGGCATCGTGGCCAGGTTCATCATCACCGAGCGGCCGTCGATGGAGCGGCCCACGGCCACCTCGAGTGGGTGCTTGGCGTGGCGGGCCTCGGGGCTGGCGAGGATGTCACCGAGCGCGACGATGCGTCGATCGGCGTTGGGGACCTCGACGCCGATCGCCTGGCGGCCGGGGATGGGCGCCAGGATGCGCACATCGGGCGACGCCATGGCGTAGGCGATGTCGCGGTTGAGGCTGGTGACCCGAGCCACCTTCACCCCCGGGCCCAGCTCGAGCTCGAAACGCGTCACCGAGGGACCGACGACCATGCCCACCAGACGGGTCTCCACGCCGTGGGTGGCCAGGGCTGCTTCCAGCACCCGGCCCCTGTCCTCGACAGCTTTGCGGTCGATCTCCTGGGTGGCGGTGCGCTCCAGCAACGCCAGCGGCGGTAGCGACCAGCGCGAACCCTTGGCCGCCGGGCCCAGCTCGATCGCCAGTTGTTCGGCGTCCAGCACGGCATCGGGGCCGGGCAGGCTGAGCTTGGGCTTCGGGGGACGCTTGGGCTTGGGCGCGGGGTCCGCCGCGATGGCGCCCGCGGCCCGTCGCTCGGCGTCCTGGTCGAACACCCCCACCGCCGAGTCGCGCACGTCGACCGAGCTCTCCTCTTCGTCACCGAGCTCGAAGAGTTGGGCCGACAACCAACTCCACACCCCGCCCAGGGGCGACAACCTGCCGGCGGCTCCCGACGCCAGAGAGTGCAGTGTGGTGGAGGCCAGCACCACGATGCCTGCGGCCAGCAGGGCCACCAGCACGATGCCGGCGACCACCGAGGACGCCAGGTGACGCAGAGGCTCGGCCGCAACCATGCCCAGCAGACCACCGGCGCGCCCCAGGGCGTCGGCCCCATCGCCCAGCGACGGGGTGCCGCGGGTGAGGTGCAACAGCCCGCACACCGACACCAGCACGGCGGCGCAGCCCAGGGCCAGGCGGGCAGGGTGCGATTCGACGACGTCCTCGGCGGTGGCTTCGGCGCCGTCGTTGACCAGCACCGTTCCCGCGGCCACCGCGCCCAGCGGCACGAGAAACTTGACCAGGCCGAAGCTGCCGCCCGCAATCACGTCGAGCACACGGCCGAGGG
>JANMIX010000664.1:0-2195 GCA_031376015.1 Acidimicrobiia bacterium
GCGCGCTCACGGGCTGATCCTGCTCGTGCCGTATGGCGCCGGCACTGAGGTGATCGTCGGCACCTGGCTCGATGAGGAAACCCAGGCCGCCTCCGAGGATTTCGAGGCTCTGCTGGGATCGCTGGGGGTCTGAGCCCAGGCCTCGTTCAGGGGCTCCAGAGGTTGACGTCGTTGGGGTGGCGCTGCGAGGCCGGGTCGGCCAGCACGGTGCGGTAGCCGCGCACCAACTCGGTCCACAGCCATGAGTTGGCCGCGTCGATCACCGTCTGGTCCGCCAGGTGCAGGCCGTCGGGCCGTCTCGACTTGGGGATGGTGCCGCTGGCATCCACGAGGTGCTCGTTGTAGGGCATCATCCGCGCGTAGTGCTTGAGGCCGATGGCAGCGGACACCAGTTGGTTGAAGCGGGCGGTGCGGTTGGGGTCGTTGATCAGGATCGGACCGCTCCCGGGCACGGGCCCGTTCGTGTAGCGCTGCACCGATTGCATGTCCCAGTTGGGCACCGGCAGGGTGGCCCACAGTACCGGGGCGCCGAGGGCGGCCAACTTGTCGAGCACACCGGGCACGCCTGACGCCACGACCGAGTCGACCTCGGGCTCGCCCAGGTGATGGAAGTTGCCCGAGTTGTCCCACGCCAGATCACAGAGTTCGGAGTTGCCGTGCACCACCAGCACGAGATCGGGCTTGAAGCTCTTGGCGCCGGACACCGCCCGGTCCATGAGGGTGAAGCACGCCGGGTTGGTGTCCTGCACCCAGTCCTTGCGGATCTCGAACTGGGCCGAAGGCACCGGCATGCAGTTGTACTCCCGGAGGCCCGCCACCGCGAGGCGGCCGTTCTGCTTCCCCCACGTGGCCAGGTTCGTGTAGAGCCGCTCGGCCGTCGAGTCGCCCACCACCAGCAGGCGAGGAGCGCGGCGCGGCGCGGTCGTCGTCGTCGTGGTGGCCGGAGGCGCGGTGGTGGGTGCCGCCAGCGGCGCGCTGGTGCCCCCACGCCCGCGCGGGGCAGTGGTGGTCGGCGCCGCGGTGGTGGAGGTGGACGCAGGTGCCGTGACCGAGGGAGCGGTGGTCACCGGCATCATCACGACCGCGCCGAGCCCACTGTCGAGAGCGACGAGATCCGTATGGTCCTTGAGGTCGGGGATCACCAGTGTCGCGGCCACGATGCCGGCCAGGGCGGTGGCCACCCCGGCGCCGGCGAAGATCCGCATCGCGCCGCGGCGCCGGAACCGGATGGGCCGCTCGATGAGCACGAACGACAGCACGCCCGCCGCCAGGCTCACGCCCACCCGAGCCGCCAGCAGGCCCGGACCCGACCATTGCGTGCGCTGGGCCGACAGCAGGATGTAGATGGGGAAATGCAGCAGGTACACGCCGTAGCTGATCTTGCCGATGACCACGAGCGGATCGAAGGACAGCACCTTCTTGAGCACCAGGCCGTCGACCGCCCCATAGATGAGGGCGGCGGAGACGACGCCCACCATGGGAAGGCCGCCCTGGTAGAGGAGGCTGTTGCTCTGGGGCACCTTCCACCACAGCACCAGGGTTGCCGTCAGCGCCCAGATGCCGAGCACATCGGGCAGCCAAGTGCGGTAGGGGGCCACCAGGTCGCGGATGTCGCGGAAGCCGACCGCCAGCAGGCCGCCGACGGCCAACTCGGCGATACGGGTGTCGGTGCCGAAGTAGGCCCGGTCCACACCGCTGACCATGTGCTGGGCCACGATCGACGCGGCGATGGCCGCGGTCAGTACCCAGCCCAACCGGGACGGTCGTGTGCGCAGGCTGATGGCGGCCACCAACGGGAACACCAGGTAGAACTGCTCCTCGATGGCCAGCGACCAGAAGTGCTCCACCGGGGAGGGCACGGTGAACAGGTCGACGTAGGGGACACCACGGCTGATGGTCCGCCAGTTCGCCATGTTGAACAGCGACGACCACAGGTCGCCCAGGGCATCGGAGCGTTGCGTCTCGGGGAGCACCACGGCGATGACGACGGCACACAGCGCCAGAGTCACGATCGATGCCGGCACCAGTCGCTTGGCCCGGCGCAGCCAGAACTGCTTGAACGCCACCGATCCCTCGCGACGGTGCTCGGACAGCTGCAGGTTCGGGAGGGGACCGCCGGACCCGTACGAGAACCACGAAACGCCCACATAGCCGCCCCCGGCCCAGCTGCCAGCGCCGTGGCGGTGGAGCACCGC
>JANMIX010000667.1:0-11961 GCA_031376015.1 Acidimicrobiia bacterium
CCATCACCGCCGGGTCCGGCTTCACGACCCCGGCCGCCCACGAGGCCACCTACTACCGTCAGACCAACCCGGCCATTGAGCCGGTCACCCAATAGCCCGAGCAGTCATCGAACCCGGGGTGCCTCTAACCATGTAATTACAGGGCTGTACTTGCGGGTAACGCGGATCTGCGCGCGCGGCGACCGCAAAGCTCGCGGCTGGGCAACAGAACACGCACTCAAGATCGCGTCCCTTGTTGGCCGCTACGCGAACAGAACGGCACTTCGGCCTTCGCTGCCGCCTGTCACTCGGTGGATAGATCTATTGAACGACAGTTCCGGTACATGCAGCCGTCGTTCAAGAAACTGTCCGCGGCCTTTTCGCGGACCCTCCGGTCTCCGGGCGCTAGTCAGGGCCGGTGAAAACCGGCCCTGACTAGGGACTACATGAGTCGGGGAGGCGGGATTTGAACCCACGACCGCAGCGTCCCGAACGCAGCGCGCTGCCAAACTGCGCCACTCCCCGTATTGGACCGGCGAAGCGTAGCCGACGCCTCTTCGACCACCGAAAGGCGCAGGTCAGGCCAGTAGCGGGTCGGGCGTGCCTTCGGGCACGCCCTCGATGAACGTGCCCCCCTTCTCCACTGCGGTGGCCGCGCGGCGCAGCCGGAAGGAGTCGAGCGGCTTGATCAGCCAGCCGTCGGCGTCGCAGCGCCGAGCCAGGAAGACATCGTGCTCGCGGTCGAGCAGCATGATGATTGGCACCCGCGGCAACCGGCCACTGGCGGACTCGTGGCGTAGCGCGGTGCACGCCGCCATGCCTCCCATGTTGCCGATCTGCAGATCGAGCACCACCAGCGTCGGGGTGCGATCCTGCACCGCCGCCACCACATCGGCCCCGCGGCGCACCCGCCGGAGTTGGGAGTTCGCGCCACCCAGGGCAGCCTCGACCTCGTCGTGGATCCAGTCGGCATCGGTTGCCAGCAGCACATCGGACACGGCGGGGTACGTTACTCGCGGCCCCCCGTGGTCATGCCCATCGGACCGGTGGGTACGATCTGCGATCCGCTCACCAGCCGGAGGATGTGTGCTCGATATCCAGGTCGAGACCAACGAGGACTACACGCTGTGCCGTCCTGTTGGCGAACTCGACGCCTACACCGTGAGCCAGTTCCGGGATCACCTCAGTGAACTGGCTGCGGTGCCCCGGCTACTCATCGACCTGTCCGAGGTGCCCTTCATGGACTCGGCCGGTCTGGGTGCCCTCATCGGCGGTATCCGGCGCAACCGGGAAACCGGTGGCGACGTGACCGTGGCCTGTAGCCGCTCCACTCTCACCCGCCTCCTGCACACCACGGGCTTCGACCGCATCGTCACGGTCACCGCCACCTGCGAAGAAGCCGCCGAGGCCTTGCGCGCCATCGGGTGATCGCAGCATGGGTGACGCCGCCGAGAGCGACGCCGCCGATCGACCGCCGGGGGAGCCGCTGGCCTCCGGATGCGGGGCGAGGCCGCGGAGCGCTTTGAGCCTGTTCTCCGAGTGGCGCACGTCACGTCCAAGGATGCTTGCCAAGTTGTCGTGATTGTCCTAGTTTCTCGCCCTGAGAACCGGTTTGCGCGGCGCGAGGGGCGCGGCGCGCACGGTCAAGAAAGGCGGGATTGTGACGCTTTACCGACCCTTGTTTCGGCGCGCCCGCGCCCACATGCTGATAGCCGCATTGCTGCTCTCGGCGCTGTCCTTCTCCGGCGCGTCGCCGGCGAGGGCAGATGCCACCTCGCTCACCGGTGATGAATCGGTCAGCGTTCCCGCAGCGCACATCTTCTACACCGGCCAGACCACATCTTCGATCACCTCGAAGCTGGGCTCCACCTACCGGCTCGTCGACCTGCACGAAACATCGACCAACGTGTACTCGTTCGTGGCCGTCCAGAACACGGGCGCCTACGCGGTGTCGGGCTGGTGGTGGTACGTGGGCCAGACCCTCTCGCAGGTGAGCAACCTGCTGAGCACCAACAGCGCCCGCCTCATCTCGGCCGAGCGCATGTCCGACGGCACTTTGAACGTGATCATGGTGTCCAACACGGGCACGGCGGCTCGGTCGTGGTGGTGGCTCACCGGGGCGACGCAGTCCCAGGTGAACTCACTCGTGTCCACCAACAACGCCCGCCTCGTGTCGCTCGACCAGGACCAGTCGGCCAGCACCTACACCGCCGTCGCGGTCAGCAACACCGGCACCGATGCGAAATCCTGGTGGTACTACTACAACGTCTCCACCTCGCAGGTGTCGAGCTTCCTCAGCACGAATGGCGCCCGACTCGTCGATCTCGACGCCACCGGCTCCGGTACCTGGAACGTCGTGATGGTCAAGCAGACCGGTTCCGACAACAAGTACTGGAAGTGGCTGGTCGGCACCTCGACCACCAACATCTTGAACACCGACCAGCGCACCGGCTACCGGGTCTTCGACTTCCAGCCGTACCTGAGTGGCACCACCACCGTGTACTCGGCGGTGATGATCGACAACCTCGCTCCGGAAAACCGGCGGGTCGAGAACATCTTCGAGAGCGGTTACGCGGCCTCCGGCCTGTCGGGAGCCCTGTACGGCTACTACGTCAAGCCCATCGGGTCGGGAGCCACCCTCGCCCTGTCGAACGGCACCAAGTACGAGCCCGCATCGGGCATCAAGGCGCTCTACAACCTCTACGCCGAGCGTCAGGTCCAGTTGGGCAACGACGCCCTCGCCAACACCTTCTACTACTGGTACGACCCGGCCAACCCGTCGAACGCCGGGCCATGCCCGCTCAACTACTCCAACACCACCTCCAACAGGGTCACGACCTCGGTGTCGAACGGCCTGAGCGGCATGATGTTCAACTCGGACAACCGCATGACCCAGGGCGTCGACCTGCGCTACGGCCGGGCCAACGTGAATTCCTACGCCACCAGCATCGGCATGACCGGCACGGTCATCAACCAGACGGTGGGCTGCGGGATCATGAACGGCGGTTATGTCACCCTCACGCTGAACGACATCAGCAAGCTATACGAGGGTGTCTTCACCAACGTGCTGATCAACAGCACCCGTTCCGGCACCTTCTTCGCCCGTATGAACGGCGGTACGGGGATCGCCTCGTCGTCGCCTTTCGGCCAGATGGTGACCCAGGAAGCCAACAAGGTCGGCAAGGGCTCGATCGTGAGCTCGTTCCTGGCCAGCATCAAGTACCGGGTCAAGGGCGGCAGCTACGACATGTGCTTCGCCACTGGGCCGTGCAGCCCGCCGTACAACTACGTGCGCTCCAACGCCGGCATCATGCAGTTGCCGTTCAAGAGCGCGCCGGGCGGTTCGATCGTGCTGCGCAACTACGCCTACGGCTGGTGGGTCAACAACGTGAAGATCCCCTGCGCCTTCAGCGTGAACTGCACCGCCAAGGTGCAGGCCGACAGCACCACCAACAAGTTCGACCCGGAGATCTTCCGGGCGCAGGTGGCACTGGCACTGCAGAACTGGTGATCGGCGACGGTGGTGGTGGCCGAGCCCTCCCGCCGGCCGGCCGCCACCACCGCGCTGACGCCCGCACGGCCGGGCGTCGCTTGAGCCGGGCTGCCCTCCGCGGTCAGCGGTCGAACAGGTAGTGGCCGAGAGCTTCGAGGCCCTCGAGGTCGTGCACGTCGCGGTTCATCAGCGGCACGCGCAGCACGGGGGCGGGCGCTACCTGTTCGGCCAGCCCGGCCAAGTGCTCTTCCTCGCGGGCAGCGACCAGCGAGAAGTCGGCAAGGTTGGCGTACAGGTCACCGAGATCGGTGCCCGCCAGCGTGTGGGCCCGTTCCCGTACGGCCTCGGGGAGTGCATCGGTGAACCGCGGATGGATGCGGTTCACGATCAGGGCCCGTACCCCGATGCCGGCCTCGGCAAGCCGGGCAGCGAAGTACTCCGCCTCACTCACGGTGTCGCGGCGCGGGGACGCCACCAGCACGAAGCTGGCCTCGGGTGAGGCCAGCAACTCGAAGGTCACGTTGGCCCGGTCCTTGAAACCCTCCTCCATGCCCGAGAAGGCGGTGAAGAAGGTGATGACGTCGTCGATCACCTCGGCGCCGATGACCTTGGACAGCGTGCGCACAAAGGCCTGGGCGGCCACGTTGGCTGCCCGCATGACCCCGCGGGTGGGGGCCATGAGAAGCCGGTAGAAGCGATGATCGAGGAAATGGGTGAGCCGGCGGGGAGCGTCGAGGAAGTCGAGGGCGTGCCGCGACGGCGGCGTGTCGACCACCACGAGGTCGAAGTCGTGCTCAGCGTGCAGTTCGTACAGCTTCTCCATCGCCATGTACTCCTGGGTGCCAGACAAAGCCCCGGAGATGTTGCGGTAGAAGCGGTTGTTGAGGATCCTCTCGGCCTGCTGCTCGTCGCCGGAGTGCTTGCTGACCAGGTTGTCGAAGGTCGACTTGGTGTCGAGCATCAGGGCCCACAGTTCGCCCGGCCAATCTCCGTCGATCTTCGACGGCGTGTTCGAGAGCCCTTCCAGGCCGAGTGCGTCTGCCAGGCGCTTGGCGGGGTCGATGGTGACCACCACTGCCTTGCGACCGTGCCGGGCGCCCTGCAGGGCGATCACCGCCGCGGTGGTGGTCTTGCCCACGCCACCGGAACCGGCGGTGACGACGATGGAGGAGTTGGCGACGATGTCGCCCAGAGCGTCGCTCATGCGGCCGGCCCCCCGAGAAGGGCAATGCCCTCGAGCAGGGCTTGGGCCAGCACATCGAGCTCGACGGGTGACACCTCGGTGGTGAAGAGGAACGGCAAGCGCAGTTGCGGCAGCGGCAGTTGCTCGGCCAGCCGGTCGAGCTGTTCCTGCTGCAGGGCGCCGCGCTGGCGGCGGAATTCGGCGGCCGCGGTCAGGGCTTCGGCCTCGCCTGACCGCAGGGTGATGCCCGTTTCGGCGGCCGCGGTCACCGGGTCGGCAGTGAGCCCGGCGAGCTCGCGGTAGAGCCCGTTCACCACCACCGGTCCCAGGCTCACCCCGACGCGGTCCTCGAGGTGGTAGGCGGTGTCGACCAGCTCGTTGACCGGGGTCTCCTCGGGCAGTGTGACCAGCACGACCTGGCAGCGAGCCGGGTCGGTGAGTAGCTCGAGCACGTCCTTGGCCTGACTGTTGATGGGCCCGACCCGGACGGCATCGAGGAGGGCCCGGGCCGCCAGCAGGAACGTGATCGCATGGCCCGCGGCGGGTGCATCCAAGAAGATCACGTCGGCCGATTCGGCTCGTTCCAGTTGCTTGATCTTCCCCAACACGAGGATGTCCTTGATGCCGGGCGCGGCGGTGGCGGCCACGTCCAGCAGGCCGGAGGACATCAGCCGCTTGGAGAGGCGCTTGAGGCCGTGGTCGCGCAGGTACTCGTAGAGGGCATCGTCGGGGGTGACCGTGCGGCCACGGATCTCGCCCGCACCCTCGGGCCCGCCCCCGGAGGAGAGTTCGATCTCGTCGTAGTCGAGGGCGTTCTGGCCGAACATGGCGGCCATCCCCGACTTGCCCTCCACCTCGATGATGAGCGAGGACAGCCCGGTGAGCGCGGCGGCGCGCGCCATGGCCGCTGTCACTGTCGTTTTGCCGACGCCGCCCTTCCCGGCCACGATGACGAGCCGGGAAGCGGCGAAGAATTGCGCTGATTCCACGGTCAACCCTCTGGAGCGAGCGTGCGCACACTATCCAGGACGCTCCTGGCAATCCTCACCTTGATCGGTTCCGTCCTCATGGGCGTGGCCACGGCCTCCCCTGCGCGTGCGGCCGATCCTGCGCCCGGTGCGCCTGTAGGGGTGGTCGACGTGGTCCAGGTCTCGGGGTACATCGACGCCATCGTGGCCGATTTTCTGCTGCGTTCCCTGCAGGAAGCCGAACGCACCCGGTCGGTGGCCTTCGTGGTGCAGCTCGACAGCCCGGGTTCGGTGCTCTCCGAGGCGCGCCTGTCGGCCTTGCTCGACCGGCTGCACAACCCATCGGGCACCACGGTGGCGGTGTGGGTCGGGCCGTCGGGATCCGACGCCGGCGGCCAGGCCGGACGGTTGGTGCAGGCGGCCACGCACGCCGCGCTGGCGCCCGGCTCCCATGTCGAGATCGACGGGGTGAGCCTGGGTGCCGACGAGGCTCCGGCCCGGGGGATCACCGACATCGGGTCGAAGTGCCAGCGGGCGCGGGGTTCCCTGGAGGGTTGCGCGGCGACCATCGGGGACTTCCTGGTGAGCCTGCCCGAGGTGGCGACCCGTCAGGTCGAGCGCGGCCAGCAGGTGCGGGTCGAGCCGCTGGTGCAGACCCGTTTCGGCCAGTTGGGTCTCGCCAACCGCATGCTGCACACGGCCGCCAGCCCGCCGGTGGCGTACCTGTTGTTCGTGATGGGCATGGCGTTGCTGCTCTTCGAGTTCTTCACGGCCGGTGTCGGGGTGGCCGGCCTGGTCGGGGCCGGCTCGCTGCTGTTGGGCGCCTACGGCCTGGCCGCCCTGCCGACCCGGGAGGCGGCCGTGGGCCTGCTGATCTTCGCCATGTTCGGCTACGGGGTGGACGTGCAGACCGGCGTGCCACGCGTGTGGACCGGCATCGCCACCGTGTCGTTCGTGGCCGGGTCACTGCTGCTGTACGACGGGCTGAACCTGTCGTGGATCACGCTGCTGTTCGGCGTGGTGGGCATGACGCTGGCCATGCTGGGGGGCATGCCGGCGATGGTGCGCACCCGGTTCTCGACACCGACCATCGGGCGCGAATGGATGATCGGCGACGAGGGCACTGCTCGCACCGCAGTCGACCCGGAGGGGACCGTGATGGTGCGGGGCGCCCCGTGGCGGGCACGGACCAACCGGGCAACGCCTATCGCGGCCGGCGACCCGGTGCGGGTGGCCGCCATCGAGGGCCTCGTGCTCGAGGTGGAGCCGACTGACGGCGCCGCCCGGGACTACCGCCGCTGACCCGGGCCGGTGCGGTGCCGGGTGCGGTTCGGCGCGCGGGAACGGCGGGTGAGTTGTTCGCCTGCGGTGGATGATTCGTGCGGGAACGGCGGGTGAGCCATCCGGCTCATTTCGGTGCGAGCCGGAAGGAACGTGAGCGGTAGGGGCGAACCCCCAGGTATGCGAGTCGACAACCCCGGTGTGCCCGGTGCGGCTCGCGCCTACCGCGGCGCGGCACGCCCTGCCCAGGCGGTGGAGGAGATCAATCGCCGGGCTCCGGCCTGGGACCAGTTCGAGCCGGTCTTCGAAGCCGGCTACCGCCTCGTGCCCATCGGCAGCGACCGGCCCTGGGCCTACCGGGTCGCCGGTCCGTACCGCTTGGTGTGGGGCTTCACTGCCACCGCGTGATGCGCCGCCGGTAGCCTGAACGCATGCCGAGGGTCCGGGTTGCGCTCTGCCAGTTGAACCCCACCGTCGGCGATCTGGACGGCAACATCGAACAGATCCTGGCCGCCTACGACCGAGCAGAGGCGGCCGGTTGCGACCTCGCAGTGTTCGGCGAGCTGGCCATCACGGGCTACCCGCCCGAGGATCTGCTGCTCAAGCCCGGCTTCGTGGCCGACAACCTGGCCGCCCTGGAGAAGGTGGCGGCCCGCACTGGTCGTTGTGCGGCCGTGGTGGGATTCGTGGACGCCGAACGGGATCTGCGCAACGCCGCCGCGGTGTGTGCGGGCGGCACGGTGTGGGGGCGCTACCACAAGCGGCATCTGCCCAACTACGCCGTGTTCGACGAGCAGCGCTACTTCTCACCCGGTGTGGGGCCGATGCAGTTGTTCGTGGTGGCGGGGGTCAAGGTGGGCGTGTCGATCTGTGAGGACGCGTGGACCCCCGACGGGCCGATCGCCGAGCAGGCCGCGGGCGGGGCGGAACTGATCGTCAACCTGAACGCGTCGCCGTACTACGCCGGCCGGCTGGGGGAGCGGGAACGCATGCTGGCCACCCGAGCCGCCGACGCCAGTTGCACGCTGGTGTACGTGAACCAGATCGGTGGCCAGGACGAACTGGTCTTCGACGGCGCGTCGATGGTGTTCGACGCCACCGGTGAGTTGCTGGTGCGGGCGCCCCAGTTCGAGGAATCCGAGATCGTGGTGGACCTCGACGTGCAGCCCGTTTTCCGCAAGCGGCTACTCGACCCCCGCGGCCGGGCCAGCGCGCCCTCGTTGCCCCTGGTGGAGGTGAGCGGCCCGGTGGCCGTGCACGACGGGGATGCCGGGCCGGCAACCCAGGGCCACGTGGTCGCCGCCCTCGATCCGGTGGCCGAGGTGTACGCGGCGCTGGTGCTGGGCACCCGCGACTACGTGGAGAAGAACGGGTTCACCGACGTCGTGCTGGGCCTGTCGGGTGGCATCGATTCGTCGCTGGTGACGGCGATCGCGGTGGATGCGGTGGGGTCCGAACGGGTGCACGCGGTGGCCCTGCCAAGCCGCTACTCCTCCCCGGGCTCGCTCTCCGACGCCGAGGCTCTGTGCGCCAACCTGGGCGTGGAGTTGCGCACGGTGAGCATCGAGCCCGCGCACGTGGCGATGCTCGGCATGCTCGACCCGTTCTTCGCCGGCCTCGATGCCGATGTGACCGAGGAGAACCTGCAGGGCCGGATCCGGGCTGCGCTGCTGATGGCGCTGGCCAACAAGTTCCGGTCCTGGTTGGTGCTCATCTGCGGGAACAAGAGCGAGTTGGCCGTGGGCTACACGACCATCTACGGCGTCGACATGGCGGGCGGGTTCGCGGTGATCAAGGACGTGTTCAAGACCACGGTCTACGACCTGGCCCGCTACCGGAACACCGTGGCCGGCACCGACGTGATCCCTGCCGCGGTGTTGGACAAGCCGCCCTCAGCCGAGCTCCGGCCCGATCAGCGTGACGATCAGAACCTGCCGCCCTATGAGGTGCTCGATCCGATCCTGGCGGCCTATGTCGAAGGCGACCGGACCCGCAGCGAGCTCATCGACGCCGGCTTCGACCCCGCCATCGTGGCCCGCGTCACCCGCCTGGTCGACGTGGCCGAATGGAAGCGGCGGCAAGCACCGCTCGGCGTGCGCGTCAGCCCGAAGGCCTTCGGCAAGGACCGCCGTCTCCCGGTGACCAACCGCTACCAGGGCTGAGTTCACCCCGTCGGGCGAGGAAACCGCGTGCGCCCATGTCGCTGAGCCCCGCAACGCCGGGGCGATGGGTCAGGAATCGACGCCCAGGGTTCTCGCTGTCGGCGAGAGAGGCACCGCGTCCTTGTCCGGGTACGTGCCGAACAGCCGGTCGGCCAGGTGGACCGTGACGCCGAACCAGTACTGCTCGTTGCGGAAGTGGTGCCAGCGGTGCGCCCGCCAGATGCGCCGGTAGGTCGCCGAGCGCGGCTTGTAGTTGGAGTGGATCAGGAAGTGCACCCACTCGTAGGTGAGCAGCATGCCCAACCCCGCCAGCGATCCGGTGAGGGCCGGGCCGGCCTCCTGGGCGATAAGCCACGGGGCGATCAGACCGACGGCCAACGCGAAGCGCAGCGCGGCCTGGGGGATGAGCACGAGATCGAGGTCGCGGGGATCGGCGTGATGGGCACGGTGTTCGCGGGCCAGCAGCGGATCGATGCGTCGCCCCCGCCATTCCCGGGGCCGGAAGTGCAGTACCCGCGTGTGCAACAGCCACTCAGTGAACGGCTCGGCGGCCAGTACGCCGACGACGATGGCAAGGTCCTTCCACTGCCAGTTGCCGACGGCGAGCCGCACCACCACCAGCACTCCCACCAGCGACCCGAGGGTCCGTGCGGTGGTCTTGGTGCTGAACAGACGGATCGCGTCCGAGAGATTCACCTTCCTACGGTGCCAAAAGTCCCCGGCTGGCGACGATTCGGCGCCCGTACACGCTGCCCACACCGGCGAGGCCGCACAATGGCACCAGGACCAACAGGCGGCCCCACGGCTTGCCTTCACCTGAGGGCGCGTCGCCGGTGTTCACGCCGAGTGGAGGTCCGAAGGTGTTGTCCGCCGGAGCGGTCGTCGGCGGCGGAGGGACCGTCGTGGCGGGCGGGAGCGTCGTGGCGGGAGCGGTGGGTGCCGTCGTCGGCGGCGAGGTGGGTGGCGGGAAGGCCGTCGTGGGCGTGGTGGGTGGTGAAGTGGTTGTCGTCGCCGGCGTCGGGCTGCTGGCTTGCGCGTGGAAGACGTAGGTGTACGGCAGTGGCAGCAGCGAGCCCGCATCGGGCTGCGCCACGATGGCCAGGCCGGTGACACCGGGGCGCACCAGGGAGGTGATGTCGGCTCGGAAGCCCGTCGCGGTGGCGCTCAGCACGACGTGGCCGGCGCACCCGTAGGTCGGCGCCGCCGCCATCGCGCCGGCCTGGGTGGCGGTGAAGGCCGAGGAGGTCCGACAGACCCACAGCACGTGAGTGGTCTGGCCGTTGGTCGTACCCAACGTGAGCGTCACCGGTGCACTGCCGGCGGGAACCGAGACATGCACCGCGGCCAGACTCTGGATGCCCTCCGGAGTGCGTCCCACCTCGAGTGAGCCGTCGGCGTTGGCTGCCGCCCCCGGCCGTGACGTCCACCATCCGCCGTCGACCACGGCCGCGCCGCCCGCCGCGGCCGCCGCCGAGGACCCGGCCCACAACCCTGCACCCGTCAGGGCCAGCACCCCACCGGCCAGCACCGAGCGCGCCACACGGGCCGTGCCTCGACCGCTCATGAGGATCGCCCCGGCGCGATGAGCTTGCGGCGCGGGCCCTTGGACCGGCGCGACGAGCGGTTGATGGTGGCGTCGTTGCCCCCGAGGTAGCCGGCCACCACTCTCGGGTCGCTGATCACCTCCTCGGGATCGCCCACGGTCAACACGCTGCCCAACTCCATGGCCACCATCTGGTCGCTGATGGAGGTGATGAGCGGCATGTCGTGTTCGATCACCAGCAGCGCCGCCCCGGTCTCGGCCCGGATGTCGAGCAGCACCGGTCCGAGGGCCTCGGTCTCTCGTTGGGCCACACCCGAGGACGGTTCGTCGAGCAGCAGCACCGTCGGTTGGTGCGCCAGCGCGCAGGCCAGGTCGACGATCCGGCGCGTGCCGGTCGACAGTTCGCCCACGAACTTGTCGGCGTACGCCTCCAGGCGCATCAACTCCACCAACCGGTTCACCTCACTGTCGACCAGGCGCTCCGACACCGTGACGGCCGGCGACAGCACGAACGCAGCGAACGGATCTCGCACCAGCACGTGGCGCTCCAGCGCAGTGGCGATGGCCTGGCGCACGGTCATCGACGGGAAGAGGCGGCCGTCCTGGAACGAGCGCCCCAGGCCGAGGCGGGCCCGTTCGTCGGCGGTCTGCTCGGTGACGTCGGTGCCGTGGAGGCGGATCCGCCCGCTGAAGGGGGTCAGGAAACCCGAGATGGTGTCGAGGACCGTGGTCTTGCCGGCACCGTTGGGGCCGATGATCCCCACGATCTGATGCTCGAGCAACTGCAGGTTCACCTCGGTGAGCGCGTGCACGCCCCCGAACCGGATGCTGACGTCGGTGAGTTGCAGGACGGGTTCGTGGGCTCGCTCACACGGTGGGCAGACCCCATCGAAGACGTGCACCGTCCGCTCCCGCGGGCCCGGTTCGGCCGCATCCGAGCGCCCGGGAGCCGTCTCGAAGCCGGGTGCCGCCGCCGCGAGATCCTCGAGCGCGCCGGCGCTGGCAGCGAGTTCCTCGTAGGCGGAGGACATCCCCGTTGCCGCCCCGACCGCGCGCCCGGGGGCGGTGGTGACGTGCGCGCCAGACGTGGCCCCCTCCAGGAACACCGCGCGCAGGATGTCGGGGCGTTCCAACAGGTCGGCGGTGGGTCCGTCGAAGCGCACCTCTCCCTTCTCCAGGAAGATCGCCCGCTGCGCCAGGGTGACGGCCACGTTGACCGACTGCTCGACCAGCACGATGGTCACGCCCTCGTCGTGGATGGCCGAGACGATCCCCAGAAGTTGCTCCACGATCACCGGGGCGAGGCCGAGCGAGAGTTCGTCGATCATCAGCAGCCGGGGCCGGGCCAGCAA
>JANMIX010000760.1:0-8587 GCA_031376015.1 Acidimicrobiia bacterium
CGAGGTGATCGACCATCGCCGCCCGCGCCGCGCCGTCGAGTAGGCCCAGCACGAACTCGGCTGCCGACAACCGCACTTCGTTGCACGTCATCGGTGGGCCTCCACCGCGTTGCGGACCGCACCCAGGGCGGTGCGCAGCCGGGTCTTGGCGGTGCCCAACGGGATTTCCTCCCGCTCGGCGATCTCGCGCCCGGTGCAGCCGTGGATGGTGGCCAGCACCAGCACCCGTCGCTGCTCCTCGGGGAGCCGGCGGAGCCGCTCCGCCACCCACGCCAACTGTTCCCCGCGTTCGGCCACCTCGGCGGGTCCATCCCTGGGGTCCGGGCCCATCTCGACGTCAGCCATCAACTGGCGTGGGCGGGCTCGCTCGACCCGGAGGGCATCGAGCGCGGCGGAGCGCACCATCATCAACAACCAGGTGCCCACCGAACCTCGGCGGGGATCGAAGGCCGCGGCGTAGCGCCAGGCGCGCACGAACGCCTCCTGCGCGGCATCCTCCGCCCGGCCGTCGTCGCCGAGGATGGCACGGGCCAGACCGAACGCCCGTGATTGCCAGCGTCGCACGAACTCCTGCGCCGACGCGGCGTCACCGGCAGCCAGTCCGGCCACCAGTGCCTCGTCCGACGGTTCTCCCACCTCATTGATACGTGTGGCACCCCCGGCAGGATTGGCAATCCCTCCGGTCATTCCGGACGTATGTCCTGGCATGCGACGCATCATGATCCTTTTGGCGGCCCTTTCGCTCGGCGCGGCGGCCTGTGGCGATTCCAAGACGAACAGGACCGCCTCTTCGTCCGTCGCCTCGGACTCGCGGTCGACGACCGAGCAGTCCACGACCGAACAGTCGAGCGAGGCGACACCGCCCGTGTCCCTGGCCGGCACCACGAACGCCGAGGGCGACAAGGCCGTGTCGGGCGGCACGATCGAGATCGAGCTCTCCGACGAGTTCTACTTCGAACCCACCTTCGTAAAGGTCACCAAGGGCGAGACGGTCAAGGTCCACGTGCACAACACCGGCAAGCTGCCCCACACCTTCACCAGCGCGCCGCTCGCCGTGGATGTGCTGGTCGACCCCGGTGCCGAGAAGGACCTCACCGTCACGGTGAAGGGGGCGACGGAGTTCCACTGCCGGTTCCACCAATCCAGCGGCATGCAAGGGGCCTTCTACGTCCAGGCGGGCGACACCGTCTCGAGCTGAACAACCACCGTCGCGATGCCGGCAAACCGGTCGGCTCTCGATCTTGGCGATTTGTTGCAAACTGGCAAAGTGAACCGTCTCGGCCGCGAAGCCAGCCCCTACCTCCACCAGCACCGCGACAACCCCGTCGACTGGTGGCCGTGGAGCCAGGAGGCCTTCGACGAGGCCAAGCTGCTGGACCGGCCCGTGCTCATCTCGATCGGCTACTCGGCCTGCCACTGGTGCCACGTGATGGCCCATGAATCCTTCGAGGACGACCGCACTGCGGCCGTCATGAACCGCTCCTTCATCAGCGTGAAGGTCGACCGCGAGGAACGGCCCGATGTCGACGCGGTCTACATGGAGGCGACCCAGGCCATGACCGGCCACGGGGGCTGGCCCATGACCGTGTTCTGCACCCCCGACGGCCGGCCGTTCCACTGCGGCACGTACTACCCGCCCGAACGGCGGGGCGGCATGCCGGCCTTCACCGAGTTGCTCCAAGCCATCGACGATGCCTGGCGGAACCGGCGCGACGAGCTACTCGAACAGGCAACTCAGCTCACCGCCGCCCTCGGTCGCTCCATCAACGCCGGGACCACGGCACGGCCCGGCCTCGAGGTGATCGGCGAGGCCGTCGGCCACTTGGTCAGTGACCACGACGACGAATGGGGCGGGTTCGGCCGGGCCCCCAAGTTCCCCCAGACCATGGCCATCGACACCCTGCTGCGAGCCCATCGGCGCACCGGCGATGCCCAGGCGCTGCGCACCGCCCGGACCTCACTCGACGCCATGGCGGCCGGGGGCATCTACGACCATCTCGGTGGCGGCTTCGCCCGCTACTCGGTCGACGGCATCTGGCTGGTCCCCCACTTCGAGAAGATGCGCTACGACCAGGCCCTGCTGGCCCGGGTCTATCTCCACGCCTGGCAACTCACCGGCGACGCCAACTACAAGCAGGTCGTCACCGACACCATCGCCAACGTGCTGCGAGACCTCGGCCAGCGCGGGGGCGGGTTCGCCTCGGCCGAGGACGCCGACTCCGAAGGCGAGGAGGGCCGCTTCTACGTGTGGTCCCCCGCCGAACTGATCGCCGTGCTGGGCGAAACGGTGGGCAAGGAGGCGGCCGAGTACTGGGGTGTCACCGAGGCCGGGAACTTCGAGGGCCGCAACATCCTGAATCGCATCATCCACCGAGGCGATCTCGTGCGTCCGAACACCATGGAATCGGCGCGGGTGAGCCTGCTGCGGGTCCGTGACAAGCGTGTGCGCCCCGGTCTCGACGACAAGGTGGTCACCGAGTGGAACGCGCTGATGCTCTCCACGCTGGCTGAGGCGGCGGCCGCCATGGGCCGCTCCGACTGGCTGGCCGAGGCTCGGCGGTGCGGCGAATTCCTCCTGGGCTCGCTGCGTGACGAGGAGGGGCGATGGCTGCGGGTGTGGCAGGCATCGGCCGGCGCCCGCACCCCCGCCTTCGCCGCCGACCACGCCACCCTCGTCGACGCCTTCACCCGCCTGGCCGAGGCCACCGGGGAGGCCCACTGGATCACGGCGGCCACCGACACCGCCGAGGCGCTGCTCGGCCTGTTCTGGGACGACGAGGAGGGAGGGCTGTTCACCGTGGGCCACGACAGCGAGCAGTTGGTGGCCCGGGCCAAGGACCAACTCGACAACGCCACTCCCTCGGCCTCCTCGGTGGCGGCGGTGGCGCTGCTGCGTCTGGGTGCCCTGACCGGAGTGGATCGCTGGCGCCAGCGCGCCGAGGAGTTGCTGGCCGGCATCGGGGCCCTGGCGGGCCGGCACCCGCTGGCCTTCGGCCGTCTCCTCGAGGCGGTGGAACTCCACGCCCGGGGGATCACCGAGGTGGTGGTGGCGGGGGGTCGCCCCGATCTGGTCGATGCCTACCGGCGCCAGTGGCGTCCCGATGCCGTGCTTGCCTGGGGCGAGCGTTACGAATCGCCACTGTGGCACGGCCGCCAGGAACCGGCCGCCTACGTGTGCCGTGACTACACCTGCCAGCTGCCGGCGTTCACTGCCGATGAGTTGGAGCGCCAACTCTCTGCGGTGCGCCCCTGAGCACGCGGTGCCCCGCGGACTCATCGCCGCCGGCTCCGCGCCGGAGTTCACAAGGTGACGATGATCTTGCCCAGGTTCTCGCCCGTGAACATGGCGTTGAGGGCGTCGGGCGCGTGCTCGAGGCCCTCGTACTCGTGCACCCGCCACTGCAGGCGCCCTTCGGTCACCCACTCGCCGAGCTTGGCCGACACCTCCGGGAACCGGTCCCAGCAATCGAGCGACAGGAAGCCCTGCATGCGGCCGCGCCGGGCGATGAGGTTGAGGTAGTTCGACGGGCCCGGCGGCCGGCCGTGGTCGTTGTAGACGCTGATGGCACCACAGAGCACGACCCGGCCGTGCATGGCGATGGCGCCCAGACAGGCATCCAGGATGGCGCCACCGACGTTGTCGAAGTACACGTCGATGCGCTTGGGGCAGAGTTCCTTGAGCTTCGCGGCCACGTCGTCGGTCCGGTAGTTGATGGCGCCGTCGAGGCCGAGGTCCTCGACCAGCCAGCGGGCCTTCTCGTCACTGCCGCAGATACCGATGACGCGACACCCGTGGATCTTGGCGATCTGGGCCGCCAGACTGCCCGTGGCCCCAGCCGCCGCGCTCACCACCACCGTCTCACCCGGTTGGGCGGCGCCCACGTCGAGCACCCCGACATAGGCGGTGAGACCGGTGGCTCCGTACACGGCGAGGAGCGAGCGCAGGTCGGCCCCCGGGTCGAGCGGTGTGGTGAAGCCGTCGTCGCGCACCACCGCGAACTGCTGCCAGCCCGGCAGACCGTAGGCGGGCTGGCCCACGACGAACTTCTTCGAGCGCGACGCCACGATGGTGCCGATGCCCGAGCAGCGCACCACCTCGCCGATCTCCACCGCGGGCAGGTACCCCTCGCCCCGGTTCAGCCACGTCCGCACGGTGGCGTCGATGCCGAGGTAGGACACCTCCAGCAGCGCCTCACCCTCCTGCAAGTCGGGCAACGGTGACTCGACGAGGCGGAAATCCTCGTGCCGGACCAGCCCATCGGGACGCTCGGCGAGAACGAGTTGGCGGTTGGTCTGCCCCATCGGCGCGACCTTATCTGACGGGTCGTCAGGCCGAATCGAGGCCCTGCCAACCGCCCCGGTGCACGACCTCGGCCAGCGGTCGCCGCGTGCGGGTGGCGGCCGAACCCCGCACTTGGGCCTCGGGATCGGCCCAACCGATCGCCACGGCGCCCACTGCCTCGTGCCCGGCCGGCACCCCCAGACCTTCGAGCGCGCCGCCGAGGCCCTCCGGGGTTCCGAAGAAGAGCACGCCCAGCCCCGCCGCCACCGCCGCGTACTGCAACGCCATGGCGGCGAAGGAGGCATCCACGGTCCAATACGGCACCGGCCAGCGGTCGCGGCCCTTGCCAAGGCCGGTGACGGCCTTGTCGGGCTCGGCGTAACGGCGCACGTAGGCGTCAGGATCACAGACCGGGATCACCAACACGGGAGCCTGCAGCAGACCCGGATGGTAGAAGCCGTCGCGTCGCTCGCCCGCCGGAAGCGACACGTCCCAGAACCGCTCGGTCTGGGTGGGCCCCTCCAGCACCACCAGGTCGATCCCCTGCGTGAAGCCCGCGCTGGGCGCTCGCCGGGCCGCGTCGAGCACGCCGTCGAGGAGTGCCGAGGGAACAGGATCGGCCAGGAAGGCCCTGGTCATGTGACGCCGGCGGACGAGGTCGGCGAAGTCCACGAAGCGGTCAGGTCAGCTTGGCGAGATACTCGGCCATGGCCCAGCCGAAGGCCACCAGCGAGTCGCCCCGAGCGATGTCGAGACCACCGAACTGAGCGGCCACGTCCGCGGGCACCGATTCGGGCTTCAGCGACGCGTGATCCAGCACGCAGGGGAAGGTGCCGTCGCCGGTGATGGTGAAGGTGCGGTCGTCATAGGCACCGGTCTCGACACCGAAGCGCTTCACAAGCCGCCGGCCCCAGGCCCGCTCTTCGCCGGTGGCCTTGTGGTCGGGACGGGGCACGATGTCGGTGAGGGTCTTGTAGGCCTCGAACCCGGAGGGGTCCTGGAACCGGGTGCCCACGAGCACGTCCTCGTCGGGGAAGGCCAGCACGGCCCGCCGCAACTGGTCACCCATCATCCCCTTGAGCACGGTGTCGCGCTTGGAGGTCCGCTTCACCGAGGCGAGTCCGATCAGCACACACGGCGTGCCGCCGATGCGCTCGAGGGTGCAGAACGAGAAGCCCTTGAGCTTGTCGCCCTCGCGAGCCTGGGTGATGAGCACCCACAACTCCACCTGCTTGGACAGGAACCCGACCTCGAAATGACTGGGTCCCTCGGCGCAGAGGTCGGCCATCTCGGCCAGCTCCGCGTCGGAGAGTTGGGTGCAGTCCTTGGTCTCGATATCGATCGCCATCTGCTGCCTTGCCCCCGAATTCCGTGGAAAGCCGTTGGGATAGTCCAGCCCACCCAGCCGGGCCGCTGCAACTCGCGTCCGAGTCAGAGAGGCGTCAGTGCTGGTCAGGGGCTTGACCGGTCGGTCAGGAACTTCAGGATACCAGCGCGTCAGCACCGAGGAGTACACGCAATTCACCCAAAAGCCCACGCGAGGTATCGACGCAGAACTCATCGGGCAGCCGTAGCACCTGCCGCTCCCCCAGATGCACGAAGACCTGGGCTTCGCCGGGGTGCTCGGAGAGCAGTCCCTTCAGTTGGGTGACTAGTTGTTCGTTGAGCCGGTTGGAGGAGACCTTGAGCCGCAACGGGGGGGCCCCGTCGGTAACCCCTTCGAAGATCTCGACCTCCAGCGTCATCAGCTTGGCGGTGTCCTCGCGGTTGTCGACGCGGCCCTTGAGGATGATGACCCGGTCGTCGGCCAGCAGATGGTTCACCGCCGTGAGCGCCCTGGGGAACACCATCACCTCACAGGACGACTGCAGGTCCTCCAGCACGAACACCGCCATCAGGTCGCCCTTGCGGGTCCACTTGCGCTGCAGGTTGGTGACCACGCCGGCGACGGTACGGATGGCCCCGTCGTCCACCTCGGAAAGGTCCGCCAGCGAGCACTCGACCTTGCGCCGCAGCGCGGACTCCACGCCCAACAGCGGATGGTCCGATACGTAGAGCCCCAGCATCTCCTTCTCGAAGGCCAGGCGCTCGCGCTTGTCGAACTCGACGTCGGGAATGCGGGGCCGATCATCGAACCCGTCGCCCGTCATGTCGACCTCTCCGAACAGCGACATGATGCCCATGTCGCGCTCGCGGCGGCGGGCCACGACCGAGTCGATGATCCCCTCGAAAGCCAGCAGGAGGCCCTTACGCGGATGCCCGCAGGAGTCGAAGGCGCCGGCCTTGATGAGCGATTCGATGGTGCGTTTGTTCAACACGGCCAGATCGACCCGCTCGCAGAACTCGTAGAAGTCGACGAAGGGGCCACCCTCGTTGCGGGCAGCCACGATGAGGGCCACCAGACCCTCGCCCACGTTGCGCACCGCCGAGAGCCCGAACACGATCGAGCGGCGTCCGTCCTCGTGGTGCACGGGCCGGAAGTCGGACATCGAGCGGTTCACGTCCGGCACTTCCACGGTGATGTCCAGCGCCCGGCAGTCGGCCAGGTAGACCGCCGCCTTGTCGAGGTTGGCCTTGACGCTGGTGAGCAGGGCGCTGAGGTACTCGGCTGGGTAGTTCGCCTTCAGGTAGGCGGTCTGGTAGGCGATGAGCCCGTAGCCGAAGCTGTGGCTCTTGTTGAACGCATAGTCGGCGAACTGCTCGATTATGTCGAACAGGCTGGTGCCGAGGGCGGCGCCGTAGCCGGTGGCCTCGACGCCGTCGACGAACTTCTGGCGCTCCTTGGCCATGAGCTCGCGGATCTTCTTGCCGCACGCCTTGCGCAGGTTGTCGGCTTCGGCCAGGGAGTAGCCCGCGAACTTTTGGGCCACCCGCATCACGCTCTCCTGGTAGATCATCAGGCCGTAGGTGTCGGCCAGGAGCGCTTCGGCGTCGGGGTGGAAGTACTCCACCGGCTTGCGACCGTTCTTGCGGTCGGCGTAGTCGTTGTGCATGTTGGCGGCCATCGGCCCCGGCCGGTACAACGCCACTAGGGCGGCCACGTCCTCGAACGACGTCGGCGCCAGCGAGCGCATGAGCGAGCGCATGGGGCCACCCTCGAGTTGGAACACCCCGATGGAGTCGCCCCGCCGCAGCATCTCGAAGGTGGGGCCGTCGTCGAGGGGGATCCGGTCGATGTCGAGTTCGACGCCGGCGACCTCGCCGATGAGGGCCACGGCGTCGGTGATGACGTCGAGGTTGCGCAGACCCAGGAAGTCCATCTTGAGCAGGCCCAGGTCCTCGACGCCGTGCATCTCGTACTGGGTGACCATCGGGGCGGTCTCGGGGTCCTGGCCCGGGTCGGGCTTGCGCTGCACCGGCAGGTACTCGGTGAGCGGGTCCTTGGTGATGACCACGGCGGCGGCGTGGATGCCATCGGAGCGGCGCAGCCCCTCCAGACCCTTGGCCACCTCGACCACTCGGGCCGACACCGGGTCGTCGGCGATCATCTGGCGCAACTCGGCCGCCATCTTCCAGCCGTCCTCGTACTTGGGCGGCGCGGTGTCGGTGATGCAGGCCCACAGGGGCGTGTCGCGCCCCATGACCAGGGGCGGCATGGCCTTGGCGATGCGATCGCCCACGTTGTAGGGCTGGTCGAGCACCCGGGCGGCGTCACGCACCGCCTGGCGGGCCTTGATGGTGCCGAAGGTGATGATCTGGGCCACACGGTCGCGCCCGTAGCGCTCGGCCGCGTAACGGATCATCTCGTCGCGGTAGCGCGAGTCGAAGTCCATGTCGATGTCGGGCATCGAGATGCGGCTGGGGTTCAGGAAGCGCTCGAAGAGGAGGTCGTAGCGGATGGGGTCGAGGTCGGTGATCCGCAGCGTGTAGGCCACCGCACAGCCCGCCGCCGAGCCTCGGCCGGGACCGACGCGGATGCCGGACTCGCGGGCATGGCGGATGAGGTCCCAGACGATCAGGAAGTAGGAGCTGAAACCCATGTCGTCGATGACCTTGAGCTCAAAGGTGAGCCGGTCCACGACCTCGTCGGGCAGCGACTGGCCCCAACGTTCCCGGGCGCCCTCGAAGGTGAGGTGGTGGAGGTAGTCGGTGTCGCTGTTGAAGCCCTCCGGCAGCGGGAATTCGGGGAGCTGGGGCTTGCCGAAGACGATCTCGACCTTGGAGCGCTCCGCGATCCACAGGGAGTTGTCGCAGGCCACCTCGACCTCACGGAACAGGTAGCGCATCTCGGCCGCGGACTTCAGGTAGTGGCCCTCGCCCTTGAACTTGAAGCGTTCCGCCTCGGTCTGGGACAGCAACGCGGTG
>JANMIX010000498.1:0-2282 GCA_031376015.1 Acidimicrobiia bacterium
GAAGGTGGGGAGGATGCGCACGGCGCGCTCCTCCCGCGACCTCGTCGACTTTCCAGCGTCGACTTCGATCAACTACCCCGGCGGTGTGACCAGGCAGGGACGGCACGTGCCAAATGTCACATGCGGCCGCCCGATCAGTCACAATGGTGACAATCAGAGTGCGAAACGGCGTGACGGGGACCTCGCCGGCGAGAAAGGGCTCCTGTGAGCGACTCGTCCTTGATCTCCTCCCCATTTCGGCAGACCACCGACAGATCCGACGCGGTGGTGAAGGCTCGAGTTGGCTGGAAGCTGCGGCCTTCACTTTGGAATGAACCTCGTCAAGAAGACCTAAATTTGCGGGTTCCCGCGGTCAGGATGCGGCCAAATTCGCAGGTCGGAGCGACGATCCGGAGTGTGACTCCGGGTGATGGCCCGGCGGCGCGGCGTGCCCTGTGGAAGATGCGCTGAGATGGCGCGGGGCTCGGGCGAGGCCGTGCTGGTCGTCGATGCGGACAACGGGATACGACGAATGTTCGTCGCCGCCCTCGATGCCGCGGGGTACCGCCCTCTGGTGGCGGTGACGGCGCAGGAGGGGCTCTCGTCCGCAGCGACGGAGGACCCCTCGGTCATCGTGGTCGATCTCGACCTGCCGGATCTACCGGGCGAAGAGGTATGCCGGCGGATCCGCGCCTACTCGGTGGTTCCCATTCTCGTACTGTCGGGCGATCACCGAGAACGGCGCAAGGTCGACCTGCTCGAGTTGGGCGCCGACGACTACATCACCAAGCCGTACTCGACGCCCGAACTGCTGGCCCGTGTCGGGGTGGCGGTGCGGCGGTTCCGTCAGTTGCAGACGACCCTGGCCCCGGGCGCCGACGACGCCGTCCTGGCGGTTGGGTCGTTGACGATCGATGTATCGCGGCACCGAGCCGAGTTGAACGGCAGGCGCCTGGCACTCACCCCCAAGGAGTTCGGGATACTGACGCTGCTGGCTCGCTTCCCCGGTCGGGTGTTGACCCACCAGCAGATCCTGCATGAGGTCTGGGGGAACGGGTACGACCACGAGCTTCACTACACCCGCGTCTATACGAGTCAGATCCGCAAAAAGCTCGGAGTGGAACCTGGCGCGCCTCGCCTCGTGAGCGAGGCCGGAGTCGGCTACAGCCTGGTTGGCCCCTCCGACGATGACTGAGGCTGGCGCACGGCGACCGGGAACGCGCGGCGCCGTCAGCTCCGGCCGGGGACCGACACCAGCTCGTAGACAGGATTCAGCATCGCGAGGCGATGCTGATGGGTGCCCGCGACTCCCTCGATGGTCATCACCGTTCCCGGCCGGACCCCGCCGATGCGACGGCGGGCCATGAAGATGGCGCTGATTCCACCGGTGCCGTCGACCAGCACCACCTCGAGGGTGGGTTGGTCGGCCCACGGACGCACCCGCACCGAACGGACGCGCCCGCGAAGGCGGTAGTGATGACGGGCTTCGACGTCGCCGATCGCGGTCGTGGCGGTCACGCCGTCACCTCGAGCCGGGATGCGTCGGCGCCCAGTTGGTAGGGCACAAACGTCACGTTGGCGTGTCGCACCCGTGTCACGGCGCGGGCGATCTCCTCGGCGGTGTGGTCGTGCAGGAGCCGGTGCCACCGCCGCCGGTACTGACGCCGGGGTACGAGAACCGTCACCTCGGTGCGACCATCGGCCAAGACTTCGGCAACCGACTCCAGCACGGCCCGGTCGAGGCGGCGGTCGGGGCAATCGATGAGCTCCAGGGGGAACCGGGTCAGGCCGAGCCGGATCCAGTCGTCCATCAACGCCTCCGCCGCCTCCAGATCGACCGCAACGTGCACGGCGCGCAGCTCGTCGGGATTCAACGCCCGGGCGTACTGGATGCCCCGCGCCGCGGAGCGGTCGAGACGCTGCACCAGCAGCAGCACGGCGTGGCGCCGGAAAACCGGTGCCTCTGCGGCGGCACGGGCCTCGTGTTCGAGCTCCTCGTTCTCGGCCTCATATTGGTGGTTCAACCGGGTCAGGCCGAACACCATCACGGGGATCAGCACACAGATGATCCAGGCGCCGTGGGTGAACTTGGTGAGCAGGATGATGATGTCGACCACCAGGGACATCACCGCGCCGGTGCCGTTCACGAACAGCCCGGTCCGCCAGCCGGGATGCTTCAGGCGGATGTGGTGGCGGGCCATGCCCGCCTGGCTCAGCGTGAAGCTGGTGAACACGCCGATGGCGTACAACGGGATCAGCTTTTCGACCTTTGCCCCGGTTGCGAGCAGCAATACCGCAGAGGA
>JANMIX010000791.1:0-6635 GCA_031376015.1 Acidimicrobiia bacterium
CGCGCTGCTCAACGGCACGGTGGACAAGGGGCACTTCACCGTTGACCTCGACTTCGGGGCGTCGCCCCAGTTGTTCACCGACGCCTCCGGTCGTCAGTTGCTGGGGAACCTGCAGAAGTCAGGCACCTATCACGCCGTCGATCCGACCACCATGCAGGCGGTCTGGACCAAGCGGGTCGGTGGGATCCTGATCGTGTTCGTGGGCAATCTCGGCACGGCCAGCTTCGACGGTCATTCGATCATCGTTGGCGGATCGGGACCGGCCGCCGAGTGGGGCCTGGATCCGGCCACCGGTGCGACGAAATGGGTGGCCCCCGTGTCGGACCCCCGGCACATCCAGCCCACTTCCTCCGCCGACGGAGTGGCCTATTCGGTCGACTCGCAGGGAATTCTCAACATCTGGGACGCGGCCACCGGCGAGATCCTGCAGGCCCGACCGATGGCGTCGGACACCTTGAGCAACGCCACCTCTTCGGGCCCCGGAGTGGCGATCGCCCGCCACACCGTCTACGCCGCCACCGGCGACTTCGTGGTGGCGTACCGATGAACAGCCATCGGAGACCCCATTTCGTGCCGAAGCGGATCCTGGCCATCGGACTGGCGAGCGCGTTGCTGGGTACGAGCCTCCTCGGTGCCGGGCGCGCCCGTGCCTCCACCCCGGGGTGTGCCGCCGGCGCCGCGGGCGGAGAGTGGCGCGAGTACAGCCATGACCTTGCCAACTCTCGACATCAGCCGGCGGAGGATCAGATCGGACCGGCCCGTGCCGCCAACCTGGCGCCCGCCTGGAAGTTCTCGGCAGCGGCTGCCGGTGGCGCCGGCGAGTTCCAGAACGACCCGATCGTGGCGGACGGTTGCGTGTACCTGGCGTCCAATGGCGGCTCGGTCTTCGCCCTGAACGCCGATTCGGGCGAAGTCGTTTGGCGGGCGCAACTCGATACTGCGGTGTCCAGCTCACCGGCCGTCGCCAACGGGCGCGTGTACCTGCACGCCAACCGCAGGGACAACCCGTACCTCGTGGTGCTCGACCAGTCCAGCGGTCACGAGCTCTGGCGGGCGCAGCTCGACGACCAGCCGAATGGCTCCGAGCTCCTCTCCAGCCCCAAGGTGTTCGGCGGCCTGATCTTCTCGGCCATCTCCGGCGCCGGGGCGGAAGCGGGCACCACCTTCACGGGAAATCCTCAGAAGCGTCTGCATTTCCGCGGCATCTACACCCTGACCGATGACGTCACCCACGAGGTGCTCTACAAGGGCTACACGATCCCCGACGCGGACTTCGCCCGTGGCTACTCCGGTGGAGGGCTTTGGTCCTCGGCTGCGGTGGACACCGCCACCGGCTACGCCTACGTGGGATCGGGGAACCCGTTCTCTCCCGACGAGCACCCGAATACGAACTCCATCCTCAAGATCGATGTCGACCCTCACCGGCCCACCTTCGGCGCGATCGTTGCCCACTACCACGGAACCAACGATCAGTACGTCGACGGTCTCACGACCAAGCCGCAGTGCGCGGCCTACGTGGACGTCTTCACGTGCGAGACCAGCGACTTCGACTTCGGGGCCACGCCCCAGTTGTTCACCGATGCCAGTGGTCGTTCGGTGGTCGGTGACCATCAGAAGTCAGGCGTGTACCACGTGGCCGACGCGTCCACGATGGCTGGGCTCTGGAAGCAGACCGTCGGGGGCCCGTTCGGATGGTTCGGTGGGGAAGGCACCGCCAGCTTCGACGGCCAGAGTGTGATCGTGGCCGGCAATATCCCCGGGGTCCTTTCGTCGCTGCGGGGCTCCGACGGGGCCCGCAACTGGGTCACCCCCATCGCCGATGGCATCCACTTCCAATCGGTCACCACCGCCAACGGAGTGGCCTACGCGATCGACACCCGTGGCCTGCTCGACATCTGGGACACCGCCACCGGCCTGCAACTGGCGGTCAAGGCGATGGGTCAGGAGATCGGCAGCCCTACCACCGGCGCGTTCTCGACCGGTTACAGCATCGCGGTCGCCCGCCACACGGTCTTCGTCCCCTACGGCGACACGCTCGTCGCCTACCGCTGAATCCTGAGGTCCCCCATGCAACGTCCCCGTCGTCTTCTGGGCACCGTCCTTTGCGGTAGCGCGCTCGTCGGTGCCTTCAGTTTCCTGGCCCCCGCGAACAGCAGTCCCTCGCTGTTGCCCTCGCCGGAGTGCGGGGCCGACCTGGGGTCCCTGTAGGGCGGCGCCCACCGCGACTGCGTCATCGCGGTAGCCACGAGCTACCTCGAGGCCGCCGCCGGGAACATCGCGGTGACCGACGTTCCGCTCGATCCCGAAGTCGCCGTCTACCGGCTCGGCTCGAAGGCGGTCCATGCCGCCGGCAACGATTCGGCAGTGCGCAACGCGTTGGGGGCGGCGGCACCATCAGCCTTCGGCGCCACAGAATGGACCGTGGACGGGGACGTTGCCTTCGTGTCCGTTCCCGTGCACGCGACGCCAACCGGCCCGGTGACCTCGCATCTGGCGGCCCGCTTCACCTTGCGCGCCGGGCGTATCTGGGAAGTCCTCACCAACCCGCACGCCGGCGCGGACGCCACCGCCACGGTGACGATGCGGGCCCCGTTCCATCCTGCTGCGGTCGTTGCGGGTCCGGTTGCCGATCCGGTGGACATGGCGCACCCCGACTACGACAACGCCGCCTTCTGTTCGCTGTACATCGCCGACTTCGGCAGCGACACGCTCCCAGACGCCGAACACCGCCGGTGCATCATCGCCATCGCCTCGTCCTACGTGGACGCCGAGGGGAACTCGATTGCCGACAGCCTCACCCTGTTCGATCCGCGCTTCTCGAAATACAGCATGGGTGCGATGCCGAATCACCACCCCGGCAACGGCGACACGAATCGCACCGATCAGACGGCCCTGAGCCCCACCATCCGCCTCATCACCAACAAGCAGTGGACCGCCGACCCGACGACCGACACCGCATGGATCGTGTACGACGGTTATCTCCCCGTGTCCACGGACAAGCCGGGGTTCTACGTCGCGGAGCGCATCACGCTTCGTGACGGGCTGATCTGGGAGATCATGATCTCGCCCGTCATCACCGACCTACCGTCAAGCCTGGTGCCGGGTGGACCGCCGACGTTGGGCTGACCGCAGCACCGGTTGGCGGTACCGATGTCTCCGCTCAGTCGCTCGCGGAGAGGCCTCGCAACGCCACGAGCAGGTCGGCGAGATCCCCGAACCGCTTGGGATTGAGCCCACTCAAGTCGGCCACGCGCTTGAGCCGGTAGTGCACCGTGTTGGGATGCACCATCAGCGCTCGCGCCGCCCGACCGACATTGAGGTCGTGGTCGGCCAGCGCCCGGAGGGTGTCGCGCAGCGAACCGTCGCTGCGCTCATCCTCCTCGATGAGTAGGCGGATGCCACCGGGGACGATCCGTTCGGCGGTGTCGTCGAAGCGGCTGGCCAGGTAATCGAAGAGGCGCACCTGGCTGAGGGCCATGGCACCGCGACTGGTGGGGTCGACGAAGCGGAGGGCCACCTTGGCCTCGAGGAACAGTGACGGAACGCTGCGGAGGCCGCCGATCGTGCTCATCCCGGTGGCGAGATCGATGCCGTGGATGCGGCGCAGCCTGTCGAGGTTGTCGCGGCAGGCGCGCACCACCATCTCCACCGGTTCGGTCACCGGGAACACCGCCACGATGTCGAAGTCCCGGGCCACGATGGGGTACCGCGATCCGGTGTGCTGCATCTCCAGGATGTCGACCACCTCCGCAAGGCGGTGCGCCGAGATCCCTCCCACCGGGACAGTGACCGACACCATCACCGGACGTTCGGTCAGCTCGAAGCCGGCAGCCACGCTGGTGAGCTGGCCCGTCTCGAGGGGACGTCCGGCCAAGAGGGCATCGATGATCTCCCGGTCCTCGGCCCGGCCTTCGTCGGAGACACGGAACCGCCGGGTCGTGTAGGCCGCCGTCATCTCGTTGGCGGCCGAGGAACCGAACGAATAGAGGAGCGCCACGAGATCGAGCGCGGCGACACGCCCCGCATCGCTGTCGCCGCATTCCCTGACGATCCACCGCCAGAGGAAACGGATGCCGGCTTGCACCGGTTCGTGGATGGCTTCGAGGGGGATCAGTTGGGCGCCGGCGTCAGATCCTTGGCGCCGGTAGTAGGCGCTGGTGGCCTGGGTGAGCTCGTTGAGGCCGGCGCTGGCCCAGGATGCGAATTCGGTGAGGCTGACCACGAAGGTGTCGAGCATGCTGCCGAGGAAGACCGAGTCCTCGATGGCCATGTACAGCGGATGCGAGCGCCGGAGGGCGTCGAAGCATTCCTGGGCGACCAGGTCCCGGTTCTGCTCGAGGACCGACAACACTTCCTGTTTGATCTTTACAACCAGATGGTCCTCCGGCCGGTCGCTGCTCACCGTTCAACAGTAGGTCGGGCCGCCTCGGCGCCCTCCCTCAGCCGCTGCGCTCAGATCACGGTGCTGGCGGTCGATGAGTTCCGTCGTGCAAACCTCGACTCGATCTGAGGAACACCTGGAGGACAAGCAACGTCGTGCCGGTTCTCCGCCCTTCACGATGCTGGACTTCGGTCCGGAACCACCGTGTTATGGCCAGATCCTGCTTCCTGACCCGAACCTGCGCCTCACGGCGCGGAACTTCGGTGTGACCGAACGCTCGCTGGGCTGGCTCAGGGCATGGGGCGAGCGGTATCCCGACCTGCCCGAATGGCTCCTCGACTTCGCCGAGACGAAGGTCAAAGCCGCCGGCGACGAGCGATCGGCCGAGCTGACCGCCGCGGTGGAGATGTTCGACCTGCTCCGGCCCAGCATCCTCGAGTCGAACCGGCGTCTCTTCCTCGGCCTCGTGGACGCCGAATGGATCGATCAGACGCGCAGTTCGTCCCTGCTGCTCGACTCCATGGGGCTCCCCCTCCAGCTCATCACCAACACCTTCCCAAGCCGGTACATCGGTCTCCGCGAGCACGGCCATCTGCACGGTGTCGACCCGTTCGAGCATGAAGCCGTGCTGTCCGCCGCCAGCTGCTACGACCAGCTCCGGGGGATGCTCTACGCCCAGTACTTCGTGGAATCCCGCGAGTCCAAGCTCACCGACATCGAGCGCATCCACCGCCTGGCCCACGAGCTCAGCGGAGTGGCACAGCGCTTGGAGAACCTGGCCAATGGAACCTCGAGCACCGAGGGCCTCGAGCAAAGCGTGGAAGTGGCTCGCGGTCGCATGACGCAGCTGGTTGAGCGCGCGGACGGGGAGGGCAAGGTGGTCAAGCTGATCGGGCAGGTGGCCGAGCAGACGAACCTGCTGGCCCTCAACGCCACCATCGAAGCGGCCCGCGCCGGTGAGCACGGGAGGGGCTTCGCGGTGGTGGCGAGCGAGGTGAAGTCACTGGCCGGATCCACCAAGGAATCGCTCGGCTCGATCGCCCAACTCACCGAGGAGATCCGCGCCGGCAGTTCGGGTCTGCGCGACGCGATCGACCACATTGTCGGGGTGGCATCGCGAGTTTCGGCCGAGGCCAACAACATCGCGTCGATGGCCGAGGATCTCGACCGGCGCTGAACAGCGTCACCAGATGAGACTCCGCGAACGGCCCATGATCCCGGGCTAGCGTGCCCCCGCGGGAAGGGGGTCGGGCATGGCGGCGTATGACGTGGGTGTCCTGGTCGTGCACGGCATCGGGACGCAGTCCGAAGGTGCGACACTTCGGGAGTTCGTCGATCCGCTGACCGAGTTTCTGGCTGCCCTTCCGGGCGATGGGCCCGAGTTCCTCCCGTCGCCGGAGGAGGGTTTGCTCGGCCTTCGCACGCCCGATCTCGATGGTTCCTCTCAGCAGTGGCTCGTCGGTGAGGCCTGGTGGGCCGATGCGTTCGACGTGCCCGATCGGGTTGCCGTGTGCAAGTGGCTCTTCGATGTCGGGACCTGGTTCGTTCTCTTCTTCGTGGCGCGGCTGTGGCGGCGGTTCGCCGCCGGCCCGCTCGAAGTTGCTCTGGGCGTTTTCGGTGCCGTGGCGCTCGGCCGGCTGGTGGCGGTGGCGGCCGCCGGCAACGCCTCCGGTGTCGACTGGCTCCTAGCCGTGGCCGGGTTGCTGGCCGCAGCCACGGGACTGCTGCGCCGGCAGGGGCGCAAGGCGGCAGCGGCAGTGGTGCTGGTGAGTGTGCTGGTGCTGTACCCGCTGGCGGCGGTGGCCACGGTGGCGATGCTGCTGCTGTCGATCGTGGGGTCACTGCCCGGCAAGTGGACCGAGCGGGTCCGTGCCCTCCAGATCAGCCTGTCGCGCAGTGTCGGCGACTGCTATTCGCTCATCTCCAGCAAGCGCCGCGAGCGGGCGATGTTCGACGCCATCGCCGGCGGTGCCGAGGATCTGACGAAGGTCCTCGATGACGGCGGGGCGCCGCGGCCCTTGGTGATTCTGGCCCACTCGCAGGGTGCGGCCCTGATGTTCCGCATCCTGCGTTCCAACGATCCCGCCATGGCTGCGGTGCTGGCCGGCCGGCAGGTGACGCTGGTGACCCACGGCGGCGCCGTGCTGCCCATCCATGTGCTGGAGCAGCGGGGCGTCATGGGCAAGTGGGTGGCCGGCTGGCGCGGCTTCGCGGGTCTGTTCGGCTTGTTGTTGATGGCGTTCAGCCTCGGCCG
>JANMIX010000505.1:0-2151 GCA_031376015.1 Acidimicrobiia bacterium
GTCGACGACCCTGCAAGGTGTCAGCACCGCGATCAAGGGCGGGAAGACGCTGCGTATCGGGTTCTCCCCGGTGATGGTCCGCTCGGGGCGCTGACGACACTGGTTTCAGCGAAGCGCAGACCAGCGAGAGCAACGGCGCCCCTCCACCCCTGCACCGGGGGGGAGGGGTGCCCTCTCGTGCTTCCCACGACGGCCCCGTTTCTGGCGGGCGCAGTGCACAATGAGGCGTCACCTGTGAGGGAGAAGGAGCTGTGACCGCACACACGAAGGCCGAGCTGGTGGTCCTGGGCCTGCTCGAGGACTCTCTCGGCGACCGGCACCGAGTGACCAACGGCGTGACGCCCGATGCGGCTGTTGGCCGCGAGGTGCTCGCCGAGATGATCGACCTGGAGCGCACGATCGACCTGCGCGTCCAGGAGCAGCGGTCGGCCGGGGCCGACCGGGCCAGCCGCAACCGCTGGCTGCGCCTGTAACTCCCTGTCAGATGTCGAAGTAGAGCTCGAACTCGTGCGGGTGCGGGCGCAGCCGGATCGGGTCGACCTCGTTGGTGCGCTTCCAGTCGACCCATGTCTCGAGCAGGTCGGTGGTGAACACGCCACCTTCGAGCAGGTAGGCGTTGTCCTCTTCGAGAGCGGCGAGGACCTCGGGCAGCGACGAGGGGACCTGCGCGATCTCGGCGTGCTCGTCCGGCGGCAGCTCGTAGAGGTCCTTGTCGACCGGCTGCTCGGGCTCGATCTTGTTCTTGACCCCGTCCAGGCCCGCCATGAGCATGGCCGAGAAGGCGAGGTAGGGGTTGGACGACGGGTCCGGCACGCGGAACTCGATGCGCTTGGCCTTGGGGTTGGACCCGGTGATCGGGATGCGGATGCACGCCGAGCGGTTGCGCTGGGAGTAGACCAGGTTGACCGGTGCCTCGAAGCCGGGCACCAGCCGGTGGTAGCTGTTCATCGTCGGGTTGGTGAACGCGAGCAGGGACGGCGCATGCCGGAGCAGACCGCCGATGTAGTGCCGGGCCATGTCCGACAGGCCTGCGTAGCCGAGCTCGTCATAGAACAGCGGGGTGCCGTCCTTCCACAGCGACTGGTGACAGTGCATGCCGGAACCGTTGTCACCGAAGAGCGGCTTGGGCATGAACGTCGCTGTCTTGCCCGCGGCCCATGCCACGTTCTTGATGATGTACTTGAACAGCATCAGCTGGTCACCGGCGTGCAGCAGCGTGTCGAACCTGTAGTTGATCTCGGCCTGGCCGGCGTTGCCCACATCGTGGTGCGCGCGCTCGACCTCGATGCCCGCCCGCCCCAGCGACAGCGACATCTGGTCGCGCAGGTCGGCGAAGTGGTCCACCGGCGGCACCGGGAAGTAGCCGCCCTTGTAGCGCGTCTTGTAGCCGCGGTTGCCGCCCTCCTCGACGCGACCGGAGTTCCACGCGCCCTCGACCGAGTCGATGAAGTAGTAGCCCGAGTGCTGGTTGGTCTCGAAGCGCACGTCGTCGAAGACGTAGAACTCGGCTTCCGGGCCGAAGTACACCGTGTCGGCGATCCCGGAGCCGGCGAGGTACGCCTCGGCCTTGGCGGCGATGTTGCGCGGGTCGCGGCTGTAGGGCTCGTCGGTGAAGGGGTCGACGATCGAGAAGTTCAGAGCCAACGTCTTCTCCGCGCGGAACTCGTCCAGGTAGGCAGTAGACGGGTCGGGGATCAGCTTCATGTCCGACTCGTGGATGGCCTGGAAGCCGCGGATCGAGGATCCGTCGAACATCTGGCCGTTGACGAAGAAATCCTCGGTGACCGACTCCGCCGGGACGTTGAAGTGCTGCATCACCCCCGGGAGGTCGCAAAAACGGACGTCGACGAACTTCACGTTCTCGTCCTTGATGAAGCGCAGGACCTCGTCCGAGTTGCTGAACATCCATCCTCCTCATGAGCGGCGGCTCTTTGCCGTCTGGTCCGGACCGTAGAGGGGCGCGGTTTCCCGACCATGACCCGCGTGTTTCGCCAGTGTTACGGATCCTGGCGGTCCGTCCTGCTCCGCCCGGCACCGCCAACGTACGCTGGGGCTCGTGGTGGAGCGAAAGGACGTCGCGTCGTGGCTCGAAGGCCCCGGCGGCAGCGACAGGACCGGCAGGGCGGATCAGTCGTACGCCGGGCAGCGGCT
>JANMIX010000005.1:0-5707 GCA_031376015.1 Acidimicrobiia bacterium
CAGAAGGTCAACCCGTACGGGTTCCGGCTCGGTGTCACCACCGAGTGGAAGTCGCGCTGGTTTGCAGATCGCAAGGAATACAAGGCGTACCTGATCGAGGATTGGAAGATCCGCGATTACCTCATGACCGAACTCGAGCGCGCCGCGGTCAGTCGCGTGGAGATCGAGCGCACCCGTGACCGTTTGCGTATCGACGTGCACACGGCCCGGCCGGGCATCGTCATCGGTCGCCGCGGTGCAGAAGCCGACCGCTTGCGGGCCGGGCTCACCAAGATCACCGGCAACAACAAGGTGCAGCTCAACATCGTCGAGATCAAGCAGCCCGAGCTCGATGCCGCCCTCATCGCCCAGGGCGTGGCCGATCAGCTCGCCGGCCGCGTCGCCTTCCGGCGGGCCATGAAGCGTGCCGTGCAGAACGCTCAGAAGGCCGGTGCGCTCGGCATCCGGGTGCAGTGCTCCGGCCGCCTCGGTGGCGCCGAGATGAGCCGTACCGAGTGGTACCGCGAAGGTCGGGTCCCGCTGCACACCCTGCGAGCCGACATCGACTTCGGTTTCCGGGAAGCCCGCACGCCCGCCGGACGCATCGGCGTGAAGGTGTGGCTCTACAAGGGCGACATCCTCCCCTACAAGGCAGCCACCGAGGACAAGATCGCCCGTGAGGCCGCCATGGCGGTGGGCGAAACCTCCGGTCAGGGCCCCCGCAAGGTCGTGTCCTCCTCCGCCGGCCGGCGCCGCACCGAAGCCCCTGCGGTCGAAGAAGGCGCGGAAGCCGCGCCGCTCGTCAAGGAGGCCGATCCCGACATCGAGCGTCTCCTGGCCGAGGAGGAAGAGATCGAGCGCCGTACCCGCCAGCACCACGAGACGCCGAAGTTCCACGGCGACGCGGACTGAGGTGACCTACTCATGTTGATGCCCCGCAAAGTGCGCCACCGCAAGCAACACCGCGGCCGGCTCGATGGCCCCTCCAAGGGGGGCACCGAGGTGGTCTTCGGTGATTACGGGATCCAGGCCCTCGAACCGGGTTGGATCACCGCCCGCCAGATCGAGGCAGCTCGTATCGCCATGACGCGCCACATCAAGCGTGGTGGTCGCGTCTGGATCAACATCTTCCCCGACAAGCCCGTCACCGAGAAGCCGGCCGAGACCCGCATGGGGTCGGGCAAGGGCAACCCGGAGCGCTGGGTGGCCGTGGTGCGCCCTGGTCGCGTCATGTTCGAACTGTCGTACCCCAACCCCGAGATCGCCCGCGCCGCCATGGAGCGGGCCATCCAGAAGCTGCCGATCAAGGCTCGTTTCATCACCCGGGAGGAGGCACTCTGATGGCGAACGTCAAGGCCGACAACCTGCGTGACCTCAGCGACGAGTTGCTGTCCGAGCGTCTGAAGGAGACCAAGGAGGAGCAGTTCAACCTCCGGTTCCAGCACGTGACGGGCCAGCTCGACAACTACGCGCGGCTGGGTCAGCTGAAGAAGGAAGTGGCCCGGATCCACACCGAGCTGCGCAACCGTGAGATCGCGGCCGCCGAGGCCATGGAGGCGAACCGATGACCGACACCAGTGCGGAGCCGACACCCCGCGAGAACGGCCGCAAGGTCCGCGAGGGCGTGGTGTCCTCCAACAAGATGGACAAGACGGCAGTGGTGCTCGTGGTCGACCGGGTTCGCCACCCCCTCTACCGCAAGACCATGCAGCGCACCACCAAGCTCTACGTCCACGACCCGGCCAACGAGCTGCGCGAGGGCGACCGGGTGCGCGTGGGCGAGACCCGTCCCACGTCCAAGCTCAAGCGCTGGCGGATCCTCGAGATCCTCGAGCGGGCGAGGTGATCAGATGATCCAGCAGGAATCCCGACTCCGGGTGGCCGACAACTCCGGGGCCAAGGAAGTGCTCTGCATCAAGGTGCTCGGCGGCACCCGCCGCCGTTACGCCACCATCGGCGACATCTTCATCGCCACCGTCAAGGACGCCATCCCCGGTGCGGCGGTCAAGCGAGGCGACGTCGTTCGTTGTGTGGTGGTGCGCACCAAGAAGGAGAAGCGCCGCCCCGACGGCAGCTATGTGCGCTTCGACGAGAACGCCGCCGTGCTGATCAACGACCAGAAGCAACCCCGCGGCACCCGCATCTTCGGGCCCGTGGGCCGTGAACTGCGCGACAAGCAGTTCATGCGCATCGTCTCTCTCGCTCCCGAGGTCATCTGAGATGCGCGAGATGCCAGTGGAGGTGTCGAAGTGAAGATCAAGAAGGGTGACCGCGTCCAGGTCCTCCAGGGCAAGGACCGCGGCAAGACCGGCGAAGTGGCCCGGGTGCTGCCCGGCGCGGGCAAGGTCATCGTGGAGGGCGTCAACGTCGCCCACAAGCACCAGAAGGCCCGTAGCGCCACCATGCAGGGCGGGATCATCGAGAAGGCAATGCCCCTCGACGTGTCGAACGTGGCCATCGTGTCCCCCAAGGACGGCAAGCCCACCCGCATCGGTTACAAGGTGAAGCCCGACGGCACCTAGGTGCGCGTGTGCAGGCGGACAGGAGTGGAGCTGTGAACACCGAAGCTCCGGCGCGGCCCCGGCTGCGCCAGAAGTACGACAACGAGATCAAGGCGGCGCTCAAGGACCAGCTCGATCTGGGCAACGTGATGCAGGTTCCGCGCCTCGAGAAGATCGTGCTGAACGCAGGCGTCGGCGCCGCTACCGCGCAGGCCAGCTTGCTCGAGGGGGCCGTGCGGGATCTCGAGAGGATCACGGGCCAGAAGGCCATCGTGACCCGGGCCAAGAAGTCGATCGCCGGCTTCAAGCTTCGCGAGGGCAACCCCATCGGAGTGAAGGTCACCCTGCGGGGCGACCGGATGTGGGAGTTCTTCGACCGCCTGGTGAGTCTGGCTATTCCCCGCATCCGCGACTTCCGCGGGCTCGCCTCCCGTTTCGACGGCAACGGCAACTACACGTTCGGCATCACCGAGCAGGTCATCTTCCCGGAGATCGACTACGACAAGATCGATACCCAGAGGGGTATGCACATCACCATCGTCACGACCGCACGCACCGATGCCGAAGGACGGGCTCTGCTCGACGCCTTCGGCTTCCCATTCCGCAGGGAGGGCCAGCAGTAATGGCCAAGAAAGCTCTGATCCAGAAGCAGCAACGGACCCCCAAGTTCAAGGTCCGTGGCTATACGCGCTGCAAGCGCTGCGGGCGGCCCAAGTCGGTCTACCGCAAGCTCGGGCTGTGCCGTATCTGCCTGCGGGTGATGGCCCATGCCGGCGAAATCCCCGGTATGACGAAGGCCAGTTGGTGAGGGGGTGAGCTGCCGATGATGACCGACCCGATTGCCGACATGCTGACCCGCATCCGCAACGCGAATGTGGCCATGCACGACACCGTGCGTATGCCCTCCTCGAAGCAGAAGGAGGCGCTGGCGCGCATCCTCAAGCGCGAGGGCTACATCGAGAGCTTTGCCGTCGAAGCCGACACGCTTCGTCCCGGCCAGGTGCTCACCGTCACCATGAAGTACTCGCCCGAGCGGCTGAGGACCATCTCCGGTGTCCGCCGGGTGTCCAAGCCCGGTCTGCGCGTCTACTCCAAGGCCGACGGCGTGCCCCGCGTGCTGGGTGGCCTCGGAGTGGCCGTCCTGTCCACCAGCAGAGGACTCATGACCGACCGCGAGGCCCGCAAGGCCGGCGTGGGCGGCGAAGTCCTGTGCTTCGTCTGGTGAGGACGCAACAACCATGAGCCGTATCGGAAGAACCCCCATCCCCGTGCCCTCCTCCGTAGAGGTCACCGTCGACGACCGGCGAATCACGGTCAAGGGCCCGAAGGGCACCTTGGCCCGCGAGATCCCCGGGGTCATCACCGTGCGCCAGGACGGCGAACAGTTGATGGTCGAGCGCCCCGACGACGAGCGTCAGAACCGCGCCCAGCACGGTCTGACGCGCACCCTGGTGTCCAACATGGTCCTGGGCGTCACGGACGGATTCACCAAGGAACTCGAGATCATCGGCGTCGGCTACCGCGCCACCGCTCAGGGCCCCTCCAAGATCGAGTTGGCCCTCGGCTTCAGCCACCCGGTGGCCGTGGATGCCCCCAACGGCATCGAGTTCGAAGTGCCCGTTCCCACGCGCATCATCGTGAAGGGGATCGACAAGGAAGTCGTCGGCCAGGTTGCCGCCGACATCCGCAAGTACCGCAAGCCCGAGCCCTACAAGGGCAAGGGTGTCCGCTACCTCGGTGAGCGCGTTCAGCGCAAGGCCGGCAAGACGGGCAAGTAGGAGCCACCGCAATGTCAAGCCAAGTTCAGAAGCAACACGAAGCCCGCATTCGCCGTCACCGCCGGGTGCGCAAGAAGGTCCGCGGCACCGCGGAGCGGCCCCGCCTCGCGGTGTTCCGCTCGAACAAGCACATCACCGCACAGGTCATCGACGACGTCACCGGCCGTACGCTGGCCGCGGCGTCGACGCACGAGGCCGACCTGCGCACCTCCGCCACCGGCAACACCGATGCCGCAACGGTGGTGGGGCGCCTCGTCGCCGAGCGGGCCAAGGCCGCGGGTGTGGCCAAGGTCGTGTTCGACCGAGGCGGTTTTCAATACCACGGCCGTGTGGCCGCGGTAGCCGATGCCGCTCGCGCGGCGGGACTGGAGTTCTGATGAGCCGACGCGAGAACGAGTTCGCCAACCCGCGCAACTCGGGCGACGCCAACCTGCGCGAGTCACGGGTGATCAACATCAACCGCGTGGCCAAGGTGGTCAAGGGTGGCCGGCGCTTCAGCTTCACCGCTCTGGTCGTGATCGGCGACGGTGCCGGTCGGGTCGGTCTCGGCTACGGCAAGGCCAAGGAAGTTCCCCTCGCCATCCAGAAGGGCACCGAGGAAGCGCGCAAGAACCTGTTCTCGGTTGCGCTCGCCGGCGCCACCATCACCCACCCCGTCATCGGCGAGACCGGTGCCGGTCGGGTGCTCCTCAAGCCGGCGGCCCCCGGTACCGGCGTCATCGCCGGCGGTGCCGCCCGCGCCATCCTCGAGGAGGCCGGGATCCACGACGTGCTCTGCAAGTCGCTGGGCTCGGCCAACCACATCAACGTGGCGCGAGCCACCATCGCCGGGCTCAAGGCCCTGAAGCGGCCCGACGAGGTGGCCCGCCTGCGCGGGCTCGACCCCGAGGAGTTCGTGCCCAAGGGTCTTCTCAAGGCCTACCGCGAGTCCCAGCGCGGCCCCGTGACAGTGCAGGAGGTGCGGTGATGGCTGAGCTGAAGGTCACCCAGTTCCGCTCTGCCATCGGCGCCAAGCCGAAGCAGAAGGGGACGCTGCGCGCCTTGGGTCTGGGCCGCATCGGCAAGACCAATACGCTGCCCGACCGCCCCGAGATCCGCGGGATGATCCACAAGGTCCCCCACCTGGTGAAGGTCGAGGAGGTCTGACCATGAGAGTGCATGATCTCAAGCCCGCCGCGGGCGCCAACACGCCCAAGCGGCGCGTCGGCCGCGGTACCGGCGGCAAGGGCGGCAAGACTGCCGGCCGTGGCACCAAGGGCCAGCACGCCCGCAACACCGTGGCGATGAACTTCGAGGGCGGTCAGATGCCCCTGCACATGCGTGTGCCGAAGCTCAAGGGCATCAAGAACCCGTTCCGGGTCGAGTACCAGGGCGTCAACCTCGACACCCTGTCCGGCACCGGCCTCGTTGACGTCAGCCCCACCGAGCTACACGCCCGCGGCCTGATCC
>JANMIX010000046.1:0-5877 GCA_031376015.1 Acidimicrobiia bacterium
CGCCTTGCGGATCCTTCAGGAACTCGAGGCCACGGGCGACCCATTCCCCGACCTGATGCTGCTGGACATCCAAATGCCCGAGCTCGACGGCTGGGAAACCTTGCGCCGGGTGCGAGCCGACGAATCACTGACGGGGCTGCGGATCGTGCTCTGCACCGTCAAGGCGGGTCCGGTGGACATGGCCATGGGTTGGTCGCTCGGTTGCGACGGGTACCTGGCCAAGCCCTTCGCCATCGCCGAGCTGCTCAACGTGGTTCGGGTGGTGCTGGCCCGAGACGAGTCCGAACGGGTGCAGGCCCGCGAGCAGGCCATCGCCCTCAACCGTTCCTGACGGTCCGGTCGGCTCAGGGAAGCAAGGCGCTGAGCGGCGCCGCCGGCGTCGGTGCCTCCGGCACGGTCGCGGCGCTACGACCGACCCGCAACAGCTCGGTGGCCTCCTCCACCGGCAGCGGCCGGGAGAACAGGTAGCCCTGGGCCAGATCGCAGCCCATGGCGCGTAGCTGGTCCAGTTGGGCCTGGGTCTCGACGCCCTCGGCCACCGACTCCAACTCCAGGGTGTGGGCCAGCTTCACGATGGCGCTCACGATGGCGGAGTCCTCCGGATCCGGCCCGAGTCCGTCCACGAACGACCGATCCACCTTGAGCACGTCGACCGGGAACCGTCGCAGGTAGGCCAGCGAGGAGTAGCCCGTGCCGAAGTCGTCGATGGCGATGCGCACGCCGAGTTCCTTGAGACGGTTCAGCGCGGCCACCGCCGACTCGACGTCGTCGACCAGCGCGTTCTCGGTGATCTCCAGACAAAGCAGGCGGGTGTCGACCCCCGTCTCGCGGATGAGCTCGGCGACCTCGACGACCAGGTCGGCATAGGCCAGCTGGCGGGGCGAGAGGTTGACGTGCACGATCGGCGCCCGCGCACCGAACTCATCGGCCCAGGCCTTGGTCTGCTGGGCGGCCTGGGACAGCACCGAGGCGCCCAGCGCGCCGATCAGGCCGGTCTCCTCGGCCAGCTCGATGAACTCGCTGGGGGGTAGCAGGCCGCGGGATGGGTGCTCCCAGCGGGCCAGCGCCTCGACGCCGACGTACTCGCCGGTACGGATATCGACTGTGGGCTGGTACCAGCACACGATCTCGCCACGGGCGATCCCCCGTGCCAGTTGCTCGGCCAGTTCGGTGCGCCTCTGGGTGCGGGCACGCATGGCATCGTCGAAGAGCTCGAACCGTGCTCGGCCTTGCGCCTTGGCCCGGTACATGGCGGCATCGGCTTCGCGCAGCAGGCCCTCGGGATGATCGTTGCCAGTGGACATGGCGATGCCCACGCTGGCGGTGATCGGCAGCTCCACATCACCGGAGACGAAAGGCTGGCGTTCGAGGGCGCCGAGCACGCGTCCGGCCACCATCACCGCTTCCTCCTCGTCGCGCACACCCGGGCACAGGATGACGAACTCGTCGCCTCCCAGGCGGGCCACCGTGTCCCCGTCCCTGGTGATCAGGTGGAGACGCTGGGCGACCGCCCGCAACAACTCGTCGCCCACCTCGTGACCGAGCCGGTCGTTGACCCACTTGAATCGGTCCAGGTCCAGGAACAGCAGGGCCAGCGGGCGCCCGATGAGGGCGGCCCTCGAGCAGGCCAGCTCCAGCAGCTCCAGGAACAGCGCACGGTTGGGGAGGCCGGTCAGGCTGTCGTGATTGGCCTGGTGGGTGAGCGCGGCCTCGATCTTCTTGCGCCCGCTGATGTCGCGGCTGATGACCGCCAGCCGAATGAGTCTGCCGGTGGCGTCACGTTCGGGCACCACCGTGGCCGACACGACGACCGGGTCGTCATCGCAGCCGGCCATGGTCAACTCACCGCTCCAATGTGTCCCCTTGTCGACGGCCGGCAGGATCTCGTTGTCGAGCCGGCTGCCCAGATCGGTGAAGAGGTGTTCGAGTCGCAGCCCGTCGAGGATGCCGAATCCGTGACCCAAGCGCTCGCGGGCGGCGCTGTTGAGGTACACCACGTGCCCTCCGGGCTCGATGACGGCGATGGCGTCGCTGGTCGACTCCACGATGGCGGCCAGGCGGCTGGTCTCCTCCTGCGCCTCGACCAGCGGCGTCACGTCCTCGACGCAGCCGATGAAGCCCACCATGCGTTCGTCGCGGCGCGCCGGGACCGCGTGGCTGTTGGCCCATCGCACCTCGCCATCGGCGGCCACCATCCGGAATCGGGCATGGAACCGACCGGTGGAAATCGACTCGCGGATGGCGTGCAGGACCTCGGTGCGGTCGTCCGGGTGCACCACGTCGAGCAGCCGTGGACGGGTTTGGAGGGACACGCCGGTGAGCTGTTCGAAGATGGGGTTGACGTAGGTGTAGCGGCCTTCCTCGTCGGTTCGGAACAGCGCCATGGGCAGCGCCTCCGCCAGGCTCCGGAACCGTTCCTCGCTGGCCGCCAACGCCTGCTCGCTGCTGCGGCGCTCGGTGACGTCGATCAAGGTCGACACGGTGGCATAGGGCTCGGTCGCGCCGGGTCGGAACAGTGGCTTGGCCCGCACCGAGAACAGGCGCAGTGTGCCGTCGCGCTGTCGCGTCGCCAGCACGGCGTCCTCCTGGGTCTCTCCCGTGCGCAGCGCCCGCCAGGCGGGCTGATTCTCGGCGGCGAGGGCGTTGCCGTGCGCGTCGAGGGCATCCCAGTGCAGCGTGCCCGGCTGTACGTGGGTCAGCGGCTCGGTTCCCTCCATCAGCATCTCGCGTGCCGCCTGGTTGAACGCCAGGATGTGCGAATGGGCGTCCTGCACCACGATGCCCTCCTGGAGCGCATCGAGGATCTCGCGGACCTGGGCCTCACTGGCACGCAGCGCCTGTTCGGCCTCGCGCCGGGCGCTGATGTCGTGGCAGAAGGACATCAGGTGGGTGACCTGGCCGTCCTCGCCGAGGATCGGCGCGCTCATCGAGTGCACCCACACGATTGAGCCGTCGGGCTGCACCAACCGGTGGTCACGCTCGAACTGGGGGAGGCGCCCGAAGCGGAGCAGCATGCCCCCGACCACGACCTCGCCCAGATCCTCGCCGTGAACCAGGTCGTGGACAGACACTCCCTCGAGCAGTTCCATGCTGCGCCCGGCGAGTCGTTGATAGGTGGCGTTGGCCGCCACGACCCGGAATTCGATGTCGGTGATGACCTGACCCATGGGCGCGTCCTGCCAGAGCCGGCGCGCGAACTCGGGGATGATGGATGTCATCGTCAATCCCGATCGCCACGGGTGGTGCGCAGATGAGGGAATCCGTCGCACAGCGTGGCCACGAACGTGCGTGAATAGGGCGGAAATGCCCCAACGAGCGTGAGTTCGGTCGACCTTCCGGCCCTTTGTCGCTCGCCGCGTTGTCACTACGCGCGTAGGGGAAATACCCTGTGGCCTATGTCAGCAGATCTCGGACTCGACCTGTCCCGTTACAAACTCGGTTGGTCCGACGAGGAGAACTACATATTCAAGCCCAAGCGGGGCCTGAACGAGGACATCGTGCGGGAGATGTCCTGGATGAAGGGCGAGCCCGACTGGATGCGCGACTACCGCTTGCGCTCCCTCGAGCACTTCCGCCGCCGGCCCATGCCCAACTGGGGCGGGGACATGTCCCAGATCTACTTCGACGAGATCTACTACTACATCAAGCCCACGGCACAACAGGTCAACGAATGGGACGACCTGCCCGACGCCATCAAGCAGACCTACGAGAAGCTGGGCATCCCCGAGGCCGAGCGGAAGTACCTGGCCGGAGTCACGGCCCAGTACGAGTCCGAGGTCGTGTTCCACCGCAACCGGGCTGATCTCGAGGAGAAGGGGATCATCTTCTGCGACATGGACACCGCACTGCGGGAGTACCCGGAGTTGGTCAAGCAGTACTTCGGCAAGATCATCCCGCTGAACGACAACAAGTTCGCCGCGCTCAACTCCAGCGTGTGGTCGGGCGGGTCGTTCATCTACGTGCCGCCGGGCGTGAACGTGGAGATGCCCCTGCAGGCCTACTTCCGCATCAATGCCGAGAACATGGGTCAGTTCGAACGGACGCTGATCATCGCCGACGAGGGCAGCCAGGTGCACTACATCGAGGGCTGCTCGGCACCGGTGTACACGAGCGACTCGCTGCACTCCGCCGTGGTGGAGATCGTCGTCAAGCCGTCGGCTCGGGTGACCTACACGACCATCCAGAACTGGTCGAACAACGTGTTCAACCTGGTGACCAAGCGGGCCCGGGTCGAGGCCGAGGGCCACATGGAGTGGATCGACGGCAACATCGGCAGCCGGCTCACGATGAAGTACCCCGCCGTGTACATGGTGGGCCCCAAGGCGTCGGGTGAGGTGCTGTCGGTGGCCTATGCCGGTCAGGGCCAGCATCAGGATGCCGGGGCCTAGATGGTGCACGCCGCCCCCGAGACCACCAGCAAGATCGTGTCGAAGTCGATCTGCAAGGACGGAGGGCGCACCAGCTATCGCGGCCTGGTGCGTGTCGAGGACGACGCCTACGGGTGCAAGAGCCACGTCCAGTGTGACGCGCTCATCCTCGATGACCATTCGATCAGCGACACCTTCCCCTACATGGAGGTCGGGGCCCGGGACGCCGTCATCGGTCACGAGGCCACCGTGTCCAAGGTGGCTGACGAGCAGCTCTTCTACCTGATGAGCCGCGGCCTCACCCAGGAGCAGGCCATGGGGATGGTGGTCAACGGTTTCATCGAGCCCGTGACCCGTACCCTGCCCATGGAGTACGCCGTGGAGTGGAGCCGCCTGATCGAACTGCAGATGGAAGGCAGTGTCGGCTGACGATGCCCATGCGTGAGGAATGCAAGCAGTTCGAATCACGCACCTACGCCAACGGTGAGACCGTTCGGAAGTGCAACCTGGACCTGGCGCCCGAGGCGCCGTGGCGGTGTCCGGACAACTGCCCGTCCTACGAGCGGCGGCTGGCCGACGTGAACTGGAGCCACGGCAGCTTGGTCACCCCGCCCACCCCTCCTGAGCCCGCCGGGGAAGGCATTGCGGAGTTGCTCGACGAGGCCGAGACCGTCGTCAATGCGGTGGCGCCGGAGATCCTGGCCGAGATAGAGGCTTCCCAGACCCGCAGGGGCTGGCGCCGCTTCCTGCGACGGAATCGGTAACGCCGGTGCCGGAGTCCTTCACGCCTGCCGCCGCGCGCGCCATCGGTGCGCTGCCCACCGCCGATGAAGAGGTGTGGCGTTACTCGCGCATCGGCGATCTGGATCTCGATCTGTTCCACGCCCCGGCCGCCGCCACCTCGCAGGTGCCGCCCGAGGCTGCTGCGCTCCTCGAACGCATTCCGGCGCGGGCCGCCACCGTGGTGGTGGTGGACGGCCGGGTCACCCTGCTGGAGTGCAGCGATCCTGGCGTGGAACTGCTCGCCGACGGCTCGGAGTTGGGCACCGTCGAACCCATCGACGCCGTGTTCACCTACAACGACACCTTCTGCACCGCGCCGGTGGTGGTGCGGGTGGCCAAGGGCCGCCACGTCGCCGACCCGATCGTCATCGTGCACTGGACGAGCGAGGACGGCGTCGCGCTGTTCTCCAGAACCACGGTGGACGTGGGGGAGAACGCCGAGGTCACCGTGGTCGAGATGAGCGCCTCCGGATCGGGCCCGGCACTGCTGGTGCCGGTCACCGACCTCCGAGTCGCCCAGGCCGGTCGCCTCGCCTACACGGCCGTGCAGAACCTGGGCCGGGCGTCGTGGCAGCTGGGCACGGTCACCGCCCGGGTCGAGCGTGACGCCAACCTCACCTGTGCCGCCGCCGCCTTCGGAGGCGAGTACGCCCGCGTCCGCACCGATTGCCGCCTCGTGGGCCGCGGTGCCCATGGCGAATTGCTCGCCGTGTACTACGGCGACGGC
>JANMIX010000067.1:0-2023 GCA_031376015.1 Acidimicrobiia bacterium
ACTCGAAGGTGGCGGCCAGACCGGTGCTGGTGGCCACCGTCAGGCTGCGATGTGAGTCGCCATACGCGGCGGTGCGTACGCCGCTGATCCGGGGGTCGGCCCGTACCGCCCGCTCGAGCGCCAGCGCCAGATCGATCTTGGCCGCAACCGGGAACTCGGCCAGCCCCGGCCTCACCAGGCCATTGAGGACGACGGGCGCCACACCATCGGGCTCGACCAAGCCGTTGTAGGCGTCGACCTCTCCGAAGGGAACGTTGTCGCGGGCCTCGGCCAGGGTGTCGGCCACGACGTCGGCATCGATGCTGCCGGCACTGGCGAAGCCCTGCCTCCCATCACGTATCACCCGGATGCCGAGGCCGAACGACTCGGCACCGGTGAACGACTCGATCTCGCCGGCATACGCCTTCACGGTGGTGCCCCGGCCGTGCCCGATGGCGCACTCGATCTGTTCGCCGCGGCCGGCCTGGGCGGCAACCGATTCGGCCTGCGCCTGCAGGTCGTTCACGCGCCGGAGACGGTGACGTCGCCGATCACCAGGCTGACGCCGGCCGCCGCCATCGGCAGCCACTGAAGATCGCCACCGACCTCGATCACGTCGAGCAGCATCCGCTGCAGGGTCGACGCAATGGTGAACTCCCGCAAAGGTTCACCCAGCACGCCGCCCGTGATGCGCAGCCCCTGGGCACCGGTGGAGAAGTCGCCCGACACCGGGTTGACGCCGGAGTGCAGCCCCGAGACGACCTGCACCAGGATCCCGTCGCCGGCGCGGCGGACCAGGTCGGCCTGCGTCGCCGTGCCCGGCCGCAACGACACCGCTCGGGGCCCGGCGCTGGGGGTGGCCTTGAAGCCGCCCCGCACCGCGGAGCCGGTTGAGGTGGTGCCCATGCGCCGGCCCGTGTAGGTGTTGTGAAGGAAGCCCTGGAGCACGCCGCCGTCGATGAGCACGTTGCGCCGCGTCGCCAAGCCTTCGCCGTCGGTGTCGGTGGCGGTGAAGGCAAGGGCATCGGTGGGGTCATCGATGAGGCTCACTCCGGCGGCGGCCATGGACTCACCGACGCGCTCGGCGAAGGGGCTGCGGCCCTTGATGACCGCCTCGCCGGTGAGGGTGCTCGCCACGATGCCCAACATCTGCGCGGTCACCCAGGGGTCGAGCACCACCGTCATGCGACCCGAGGGAGGTTGCGTAGCACCGAGCAGCCGGGTCGTGCGCTCCGCCGCACCGCGGGCGGCAACCTCGGGGTCGAGTTCGTCCAGTTGACGGCCGACGGAGAACCAGAAGTCCGATTGGGTCTCCTCGCCCTGTTCGGCCAGCACCGACACGCTCAGGTAGCAGCTGGTCTCGCGGGAGTACGACGAGATGCCGGTGGTGCTGACCACCGCTGCCTCGCCTATCGAGTCGACGTAGTCGGCTGACTCCACCGCGGTCACCCGCGCGTCGGCGCCCAGCGCGGCCCGCTCGAGTTCCATGGCCAGCGCCACCTTGCGCTCGGTGGCCTCCCCGGCGAGCGACTCGCGGAACAGATCGAGCGGCGGAATCGCCACGCCGTCGGGCCGGGCGAGGGCCAAGGCGTCATCGGGGGTGCCGAAGGCGGCGTTGTCGCGGGCGTCGGCAAGCGTCTCGGCCAGCACCGCCTCGTCGAAGGTGCCGGCATACGCGAATCCCTGCCGGTGGTCCTTGATGAGCCGGATGCCGACCCCCATGGCCGCCGCCGACGAGAGCTGTTCGACCTCGCCCCCGTACACCCGCACGTCGGTGTCCCGGCTGCGGACCACCACCGCCTCGACCTCCTCGCCCGCACCGGCCATGGCCACTACCCGCTCTGCCTTGCCACGCCCCATCTGCGCATATACCACATTGTAATTAAGATCATCAAAACCCAGCAACTGCGTGGTTAAGGTACGGTTGATGGGAAAAGAAGAGCCATAGCCCGCCGCCGAACCCAATGGGTTTTTATTAACCACCTCATAGGCCGCTTTCAGCAGGTTGATATCATCTACCAGGCTTTCTGCATACGCGCCAAAC
>JANMIX010000076.1:0-2455 GCA_031376015.1 Acidimicrobiia bacterium
CTGTCACGCACGCTGCGGTTGAGCGCCGCCACCTGGGCCGCAGGCACCCGGGTCTGATCGACACGCACCCCGGCGCCGTCGATGATCACCGGCACACCGCCGACGGTGGCGTCCTGCACTGTCACGGTGCCCACCGCTCGGGCGCCGCCGGGGCGTCCGGTGGTGGATGCCAGCGCGTCGAATCGAGCCGAGCCGACCCGCAGGGGGCCGTAGACGGCGCCGCTCACCGCGCTGTGCGCCTCAGCGGCAAGGGTGGTCCCTGAGCCGTCCGCCCGTGCCGTGGACGACGCCTGCTGATAGCTGAAGGTGGCGGTGGTGCCCGGCCCGCCGGCGGCATCAGCGGTGGCCAGCGGCGTGGGATCGGCGTGCGCGTGCAGCACGGTGCCGCCGGACTCCTCGCTGCTCGACGGCGGTGAGCCCTTGGTGGCGGTGTCCGCCGACGCGCTGGGGCCCTGCTCGCCCGTATAGCTCTCCGCCGTGCCGAAGTCGGTGGCGGCGGCCCGTGAGTGGGCGGCACTCGGCGGGTTGGTGGCGGTCGCCCTCGACGAGTCGGGCCGGGCGGAGATCACGATGGTGCCGCGCCCCGGTGAGGGGTCGACGGGGAAAGCCTCGGCATCGACGACGAAGGCCCGCCCGGTGAAGGAGGGGGCCAAGGCGCCGGCGGGCACACAGCCGAGGGCGACGCCCACGACGGCCATGCCGGCCAGGGTCCGGGTCCTCACCGGTACCGCCCCGAGCCCAGGTACGACGACACCACCCGCTCGTCGCGTAGCACTTCGGCCGGCGTGCCTGCCGCGATGACCTCGCCGAGGTCCATCGCCACCATCCGCTCGGAGATCTCCGACACGAACGGCACGTCGTGATCGATCACCACCACCGCGGCACCCTGGCGGATGCGCTCGATGAGGCCCCCGAGCACGCGCACCTCGCTCTGCTGCAGTCCGGAGGCAGGCTCGTCGAGGAGCAGCACCCGAGGGCGGCGCGCGGCGAGCCAGGCCAACTCCACCGCCCGGGTCGTTCCGAAGGACAGTTCGCTCACGAGGTTGTCGAGGTAGCGCTCGAGGTCGACCAGGGCCAGGAGTTCCAGAGCCCGGGCGGCGATGTCGGCCTCCTCGCGGTGCGCGTCCGGGAGCCCGACGCCTTCGGCCATGAGCCCGTTGCGCTGCTGTTCGTGAAAGGCGCTGATCAGGGTCTCGCGCACCGTCATCGTCGGGAAGAGGCGGGCGTCCTGGAACGACCGGCCCAGCCCGCGGCGCGCTCGCTGGTACGGCAGCAGCGCGGTGACGTCCTCGCCGTCGACGCAGACCTCGCCCGAGGCCAAGCCGACGAAGCCGGAGATGCCGTTCAGCAACGTGGTCTTGCCGGCGCCGTTGGGCCCGATGATGCCCACGATCTCCCCAGCTGCCACGTCGAGGTTCACGCTGCTGACCGCCACCAGGCCACCGAAGCGGACCGTGAGGTCACGCACCCGCAGCACGGGCGCGTCCGCGGCTCGCGCCGTGCCATCCGGAGCGGGCGCCGTGTCGATCTCAGACACCCGTGGCCTCCAGGGCCGAACCGTCCACCACATCGGGAGCCGCGCCCGCGTTCGGACCGGACGGGCCTCGCCCGAGGCGCGACCGCGCCGCGGCGACCACCCGTTGCCCGACGCCGACGAGCCCGTCGGGGCTGCGGCCCATGACCAGCACGATGCCCAGGCCGACGCCCAATGTGGAGAAGTCGCTGACCGAGCCGGAGGTGCGGAACAACTCGGTGAGCTCGACGAAGGCGAAGGCGCCGACCACTGCGCCCAGCGGCGTGCGGATCCCTCCCAGGGCGGCGAGGCCGAAGGCAGTCAGGGAGAGCACGAAGAAGGAGAACTCCTCCACGGTGAAGACACGCAACAGGTAGGCGAGGAGGGCGCCCATCAGCCCGGCGTACCCGGCCGACAGAGCGAAGGCCATCAACCGGTACTTCACCGGGTTGAGCCCGGCGGCCTCGGCGGCGCGTTCGTTGTCGCGGGCCATCCGAAGGGCCCGGCCGGTGCGGCTGCGGGCGAACCCCACGGTGAAGGCGAACACGGCGCCCACGATCAACACCACCGCTGCGGCGAAGGCGTGATCGCCGTCGAGCACGCCCGGACGTTGCACGTTCAACTCCGCCCCGCCGTTGGCGAACCAGTCCTGCCGGAACAATGTCTCATCGAACATGCCCGCCAGCGCCAGGGTCGCGACCGCCAGATAGAGCGGTCGGAGCCGTAGGGCGGCGATCCCCACCAGCGCGCAGATCGGGATCGTGGCCAGCGCAGCCAGGGGAACCGCGACCCAGAAGGAGAACCCCAGGCGGGTGCCGAGCACCCACGACAAGCAGGCGCCGACGCCGGCGAAGGTGCCGGGCATCAGGGACACCTGACCGTTCCAACCCGTGAGGACCACCAGCGACAGGGCCAGCAGGGCGTAGAGCGCGGCCCGCGCCG
>JANMIX010000100.1:0-5247 GCA_031376015.1 Acidimicrobiia bacterium
CGACTACCTGGCCGAACTCACCATGCTCATCCTCTGGAAGGCGCGCCTCAAGGATCCTGGCGCCGGGTACGCGGCCACGTTCCTGCGCCAGATGGAACAGGTGATGGGCACCTGCCTGGACCGTGGGGTGCGCGTGGTCACCAACGCCGGTGGACTCAATCCGACCGGGCTGGCCGACCGGCTCCACGAACTGGCCGGTCGCCTCGGGCTCGCGCCGCAGATCGCGGTGGTGGAAGGCGACGACCTGCTCGACCGCCTCGACGCGCTACAGCACGAGGGTGTGGCCTTGGCCAACCTGGACACCGGCCAGAAGTTGGCCGAGGCCGGGGTGCAGCCGGTGACCGCGAACGCTTATCTGGGCGGCTGGGGCATCGCCGCCGGGCTGGCGGCGGGGGCCGACATCGTGGTCTGTCCCCGGGTCACCGACGCGGCCCTGGTCGTGGGTCCGGCCGCGTGGTGGCACGGTTGGTCACCCACCGACTGGGACGCGCTGGCCGGCGCCGTCGTGGCCGGTCACGTGATCGATTGCGGACCCCAGGCCACCGGCGGCAACTACTCGCTGCTGCACGAACTCCCCGATGCGCGTTACCCCGGCTTTCCCATCGCCGAGGTAGCCGCCGACGGCAGCACCGTGATCACCAAGCAGCCGGGAACCGGCGGAGCGGTCACCGTGGGAACCGTGACCGCCCAGTTGCTCTACGAGATCGCCGAGCCGGCCTACCGCAACCCCGACGTGGTGGCGCACTTCGACACGATCGCCCTGCACCAGGACGGCCCCGACCGCGTCCGCATCGAAGGTACGCGCGGCTCGGCCGCGCCCGACCAGCTCAAGGTGGCGCTCAACTACGCCGGCGGCTACCGGAACTCGATGACCATGCTGATCACCGGCCTCGACATCGAAGCCAAGGCGGCGCGCGCCGAGGCCATGCTGTTCGAGGTGTTGGGTGGCCGCGAGCAGTTCGCCGCCGTGGACGTGCAACTCATCCGCACCGACCGGCCCGACGCACCCACCAACGAGACGGCGGTGGCACAACTGCGGGTCACGGTGAAGGACCCCGATGCGGCCAAGGTGGGCCGCCGCTTCGCCAACGGTGTCATCGAGTTGGCTCTGGCCAGCTACGCCGGGTTCTTTGCCAGCGGCATGCCCGGCGGCGAGTCGGCCTACGGCGTCTACTGGCCCACGTTGGTACCGGCTACCGCGGTGACCCACACCGTCCGCCTCCCTGACGGCACGGTCCAGACCATCGCCCACCCGCCGGCGGCGATGACAGCCGCCGTCCCGACGCCCAAAGCGGTGACCCTCTCCGAACCACCTTCGGGACCGACCGTGCGGGTGCCGCTGGGCACCATCTGCGGGGCGCGTTCGGGCGACAAGGGCGGCAACGCCAACGTGGGGCTCTGGACGTGGCGAGCGGACGCCTTTGCCTGGATGCGCGAACACCTCGACGTTGCCGCCTTCATTCGGTTGGTGCCCGAGGTCGAGGGTTTGGAGGTCCACCGCTTCGAGCTGGCAAATCTGCTGGCCCTCAACTTCGTGGTGGCGGGCATCCTGGGCGACGGCGTCGCTTCCTCGGTCCGTCAGGACGCCCAGGCCAAGGGCCTCGGCGAGTACGTCCGTTCGAGGTGCGTGGACCTCCCCACGGCGCTGGTCGACGGCTGATCGGCGGTTGACCGTCCGGGATGCCCCCACGGTGGGGCGCCGGAGACCACGTCTAGATTCCAGGCGTGGACTTCACCGAACCCCCCGAACACGCGCTGATCCGCGAGGCCGTGGCAGGCATCGTCGGCCGCTACGGCCACGAGTACTACGTGCGGCAGTCCCGGACCGGGGCCAAGACGACCGAGGTGTGGAACGAGCTGGCCGAGGCCGGCTTCATGGGCGTCAACCTCCCCGAGGCCTACGGGGGCGGCGGGATGGGCATGACCGAACTCGCCATCGTGTGCGAGGAGGCGGCCGCCGCGGGTTGCCCGCTGCTGTTGATGCTGGTGTCCCCGGCCATCTGCGGGTCGGTCATCGCCAAGTTCGGCACCGAGGAACAGCGGGCCCGATGGTTGCCGGGGTTGGGGCACGGCAACGAGAAGATGGCCTTCGCCATCACCGAGCCCGACGCCGGCTCAAATAGCCACCGCATCGCCACCACCGCCACCCGTCACGGCGAGGGCTACCGCCTCAACGGCCAGAAGTACTACATCTCCGGGGTCGACGAATCCGAGGCCATCCTGGTGGTCTCCCGGACCGGCATCGATGAGCGCACCGGGCGCGGTGAGCTGTCCCTGTTCGTGGTCGACAGCGACGCCCCCGGTCTGGAGCGCACCCTCATCGAGGTCGAGATCGTGTCGCCCGACAAGCAGTTCACCCTTCATTTCGACGACGTCGAGGTGGGCCCCGACCGCCTGATCGGCGGCGAGGGCGCGGGGCTGCGGGTCCTGTTCGAGGGCCTCAACCCCGAACGCATCCTCAGCGCCGCCATCCTCAATGGCATCGCCCGCTACGCGCTGGACAAGGCTGCCGCCTACGGCCGGGACCGGGCCGTGTGGGGCACTCCCATCGGCACCCATCAGGGCATCTCGCACCCGCTGGCCAAGGCGTATGTGGATGTGGAGCTGGCCCGGTTGATGATGTCGAAAGCCTGCTGGCTCTACGACCACGGTGAGGAGGCGGGCGAGGCGTCCAACATGGCCAAGTTCGCGGCGGCCGACGCTGCCGGCGTTGCCCTCGACCAGGCCATCCAGACCCACGGCGGCAACGGCATGGCCACCGAATACGGCCTGGCCACCATGTGGGGCATGGTGCGCCTGCTGCGGATCGCTCCGGTGAGCCGGGAGATGATCCTTAACTACGTGGCCCAGCACTCCCTCGGTCTGCCGCGTTCCTACTGAGTCACCCCGCGGCTGTGCCGCGCTTCATCGGGCGCGGACCGCCTCCAGGCGCACGGCGCACTGCTTGTAGTTGGGCTCGCGAGAGATGGGGTCGAACTCGTCGTTGGTGAGCCGGTTGGCGCACGCCTCGTCGTAGTGGAACGGGATGAAGATCTCGCCCTCGCGCACGATGGAGGTAACACGGACCGCGATGCGCTCGATCTCGCCCCGCTCGGAGACGACCCGGGCCACCTCGCCGCTGCTGAGCCCCAACCGGGTAGCGTCGGCCGGGTTCACCTCCACCCAGGCCTCCGGGGCCAGCGCCTCCAGCAGCGGGACACGGCCGGTCTTGGTGCGGGTGTGCCAGTGCTCGACGGTGCGCCCGGTGTTGAGCACGAAGGGGAAGTCCTTGCGGAGTTTCTCGCGCATCGCCTGGGCCGAGACCACCTTGAGCCGCACCCGTCCGGTGGGGTTGGGGAACCGGCCGTCGGCGTAGAGCCGCGCCGTACCGGCGAGGGGCACTGCCGGATCATCGGCCGGACAGGGCCACTGCACCCCACCGACTGCGTCGATCCGGTCGTAGCTGATCCCGCTGTAGTCGCACAATCGGCCGGCCGAGACGCGCCGCCACTCCTCGAAGGCATCGCCGGGCCCGACCCAGCCGGGGAAGAGGCGCTGACGCTGCCCGAGCCGATCGGCGACGGCCATGAAGATGTCGAAGTCGCTGCGGGCCGACCCCGGCGGTGCGACCGCGGCGCGTACCCGTGACACCCGCCGCTCGGTGTTGGTGTACGTGCCGTCCTTCTCGCCCCAGATGGCCGCGGGGAACACGACGTGGGCACGGGCCACGGTGGGGGTCTCGAACCCGTCCTGCACGACCAGGAGGTCGAGCTGATCGAAGGCGTGTTCGAGGGTGCTGCGATTGGGATAGGAGACGATGGGGTTGGTGCCGATGATCCACAGGCCGCGGATCCGCTTGCCCACCACCGCGTTGATGATGTCGGGATACGCGCGACCCCGTTCGGTGGGGAGTTCATCCTCGTCGACGCCCCACAGCGCAGCCAGCTCGGCGCGGTCAGCCGGGTTGTCATAGGCGCGGTAGCCGGGCATCGACGCGGTGAAGCCACTTTCGCGGGTGCCCATGGCGTTGCACTGCCCGGTGATCGACAGTGGCGATGCGCCGGGCCGGCCGATGGCCCCCAGCGCGGCGGAGAGCGAACAGATCAGGGCCACGGTGTCCGTGCCCTGCACCGAGTGGTTCACCCCCATCGTCCACGCCACCAGGGGCCGTTGCGCCTTGCCCAGCAGCCGGGCGGCCCGGCGGACATCGGCAGCGTTGAGCCCGCACTCCTGGGCCACGCGCTCGGGGGTGAAGCTGGCGACGTGCGCCTGCAGTTCGGCCAGCCCGGTGGTGTGATCGGCGAGGTAGGCCTCGTCGACAAGACGTTCTTCGAACAGCACCTGCAGCACACCGTTGAGCAGGGTGATGTCCGTGCGGGGGTTCACCGGCAGGTGCAGGTCGGCGACCATGGCGGTCTTGGTGACCCGGGGGTCCACGACGATCGTGTAGGCGTCGCGGTTGGCCAGCAACCGCGGTGCCAGCAAGGGGTGGTTGTCGGCGATGTTGGCGCCGATGAGCAGCACCACGTCGGCGTGCTCGAAATCCTCGTAGGCACCGGGTGGGCCGTCGGAACCGAACGCCATCTTGTAGCCCGACACCGCCGAGGCCATGCACAGGGTGGTGTTGCCGTCGAAATGGCGCACACCCATCCCCAACCGCACCAACTTGCCGAGGGTGTAGAACTCCTCGGTCACCAGTTGACCGGTGGACAACACCGCCACGCTGTCGGGCCCGTAGCGCTCCACGATGCCGGCGAAGCCCGACACCATCTTCTCCAACGCGTCGTCCCAACTGGCGGGCCGGCCGTCGATGCGGGGTTCGGTGAGCCTCCCCTCGGCGTGGATGGTGTGGTGTTCGGTGAGCCCCTTGGGACAGAGGCGGCCGGCGTTCACGGGGTGATCGGGGTCGCCTTGCACGGCCACGGCCCGACCGTCGCGCACGCCCAGCAGGATGCCGCAACCGACCGAGCAGTAGCCACAGGTGGTGCGCACCCACTTGTCGGGCACCCGGCTGGCGCTCATGGGCCCGAATCGCTCGTCGTTGGCGTAGGTGTAGCGCTCACCGCCGTGGCCGAACCCGAGACGCTCGAGGAGCTTCACCGGCCCCGACCCCGCGAGAACGAGCCGGGCACGTCGAGCGGCACAACGGTCACGTAGAACAGGTACCGGCCCGCCAACTCCCCGGCGGCCACCAGCGCCAGTGCCGCCACCGTCAGCCCGAACAGGGCCAGGACCGCGCCGGCCACAGAAGCGACGAGGCCGGCGATG
>JANMIX010000148.1:0-1674 GCA_031376015.1 Acidimicrobiia bacterium
GCGGGGCCAAGGCCGGCGGTTTCGCTGTAACCCCAGGCGGGCACTACATCCCCATGACGTGCAGGAAGATGACCCAGTGCGCCTCGGTGTGCGGCAGGCCGCAGCCGACGATGGCCAGCGGCGAGGCGCTCATCAGGAACGACATCGTGCCGAACGCCACCATCGCCGTCACCACCGACACGAAGAACCTCGGCTGGGCCGCGATCTCCCACAGCGGACGGGCCGGGAGTTCCACCGCGCCGCTCGCCTTGGCGGCGATCTCGGGCGGCGGGGGGAACTTGATGAACGACATGACCGTGAAGACGACGATGTGCAGCGCGACCATGGCGGCGTAGGTGCCGACGTACAGCGGCATCCACAGATCGTGGGTGAGCCGCGCGAGGCTCGGCCCGATGATCCCCGCCGCGACGCCGCCCGCCGTGACCCAGGAGATCGCCTTGGCGCGCATCTCCGGCGGCGCCAATTCGACCGCCGCGAACCGGTACATCTGGAGGTTGGCGACCGCGTAGCCCAGGATCAGGCCGCCCGCGCACATCAGCGGGAAGGTGGCGGTGTACAGGCCGATGCCGCAGGTCGCGGCGCCGACCATGCCGACCACGGAGCCGCTGCGGAACCCGAACGAGCGTCCCCTGCGCTGCATCAGCAGCGCGGCGGGGAACACGGCAAGCATGACCCCCAGGTGCTGCATCGTGACCGGCAGGGTGGCGAGGTCGCGCACGCTCATGAAGGTCACGACGGACAGCGCGGTGGCCGTGAACATCATCGTGTTCGCGGCTTGGCCCAGGGCTTGGCAGCACGCCAGCAGAAGGAGATTCGCCTTCGAAACCGGCGGGGCGGAGGAGGTCATTGTCTGATCCCGGACGTTCGGGGCAGGAATTGCCAGCGGCGTCCGGCGGGGGCAAGTGCCCCGAGGGCAGGGCGGCCATGCGCGGAGCCGGGCCGGCCGGGGATTGTGTCCCGGAACCCGGTCGGGAACGTGCGGCGGTACCTCGGGCGGAATTACCTGGGCAACGGGGTCTTCGACGCCTGCGAGGATATCGCCAATGCATGCTGCGACGCCTGGAATGCGCCGATGCTGGCCGTTTCAAATCGCATTCGATCAATCGCCCGGCGCGACCGGGCAAAAACGGTCACCCCATAGTCTTACTGTGTCATAAACTCTTGAATCCCCCCGTCCCCCGACATGCATGGGCGGCCACCCTCCTCCATGGAGGCTTTGGTTGGACACGGACGACAGTGGAGCGCGCCTCACGGCCCATATCGAGGCACCGGGCACGGTCCTGGGCCACGCCGATCGCGTGGCTCCGTTGCGATCATACTGCACGGGCCTGCTGTTACCCGGAGATCGCAAGAGCGTCGAGCCCATGGCGGCGCGGGTGGCGCCGGAGCGGGTCCAGGCCACGCATCAGTCACTTCACCACTTCGTCGCCAAGGCCGCCTGGTCGGACGAGGCGGTCCTCGACGCCGTGCGCGCCGAGGTGTTGCCGGCGATCGGGCGGCACGGCCCCATCAACGCCTGGATCGTCGATGACACCGGCGTGCCCAAACAGGGCACGCACTCGGTGGGCGTCGCCCGGCAGTACTGTGGTCAACTCGGCAAGGTGGACAATTGTCAGGTGGCGGTCAGCCTCTCGGTCGCCAACGATCATGCCAGCCTGCCCCTCGCGCACCACT
>JANMIX010000519.1:0-3857 GCA_031376015.1 Acidimicrobiia bacterium
GCGGCCTCGATGCCGAACTGCGGCGCCGCGAGCGGCTACTGCGTGAGGTCGCCGCCCCCGACCTGGCCACCTATCAGCGCCGGGTCGCGGCGGATGCTTCCGTGGGTGGTTCCCCCGAAGGCCGCGCCACGTTGGCCCGGCTGGTGGTGGTCATCGACGAGTTTGCCGCCATGCGCAGCGAGTTGCCCGAGTTCCTCGACGCCCTCGCGGATGTGGCCCAACGCGGTCGGTCCTTGGGCGTGCATCTGCTGCTGGCCACCCAGCGGCCCGCCGGAGCGGTGAGCGAGCAGGTGCGGGCCAACCTCGGCTTCCGGGTGGCCCTACGCACCGAGAGCGCCGTCGATTCGGTCGATGTGCTGGGGGTGGCCGACGCAGCCGCACTACCACGCGGCAGGCCGGGACGGGCCCTGCTGCGCGTCGGACCCGACTCGGTGACCGCCTTCCAGACCGCCCGCGGCGGCATCCTCGCTGATGTGGCGCCGGTGCAGGTGTTCCCCTTCGACCTGGGACCCTGTGAGGCACACACCGCGGCTCCCGGACAGCTCGTCGCCGATCCCCGTGCCGCCGCGACGAGCGAGCTCGCGCTGCTGGTGAAGGCTGCTCGGCTCGCCCATGACCGCAGCGGGCTGCCGGCGCCATGGCGGCCGTGGCCCGACCCGCTCCCCGAGCGCCTGGAGATGTCCGCAAGCGAGCTCGGTTCGGTCCACCGCGCGCTGCTTCCGGCCGCCGCCGATCCGTGCACTGATGGCCCGCACACCACCGATCCGTGCACCGCCGACCTGGGTACCGCCGACCTGCGTACCGCCGTGGCGGTGGGGATCATGGATGATCCCGATGGCCAACGGCGATTGCCGTTGGAGTGGCACATGGGGGACGGGCCGCTGCTGCTGGCAGGCGTCACCGGCGCTGGTTGCAGTACTGCGTTGCGGGCGGTGGCCCTCGCTCTTGCCGCTCGCCACGATCCGACCCACCTGCACCTGTACGCGCTCGACGGTGGCGCCCAGGGATTGGATCCCCTCGCCGCGCTGGCCCACTGTGGGGCGGTGGTGGGCGCCGGCGAGACCGAACGCGCCGCCCGTCTTGTGCGCTCGCTGTCCGCTCTGGTCGACCAGCGCCGCCACCGGCGCTCCGGTGGCGACCAGCGGCGTGTGGTCCTGCTGATCGATGGCTGGGGCGCCCTTGCCGTGCCCGGCCCGGACCCGTGGGCCGCCAGCCTCACCGAGACCCTCGTGCGGGTGGCGGTCGAGGGCACCGAGGTGGGCGTTCATGTGGCCGTCGCCACTGATCGTCTGGGCGCTCTGCCCGCCGCGCTGGTGTCGGCGTCGCCGACGCGATGGCTCTTCCGTTTGGCCGACGCCCACGACTATGCCCTGGCCGGCGGCGCCCCGACGTCGGTGCCGCACACCTTCCCGCCCGGCCGCCTGCTGGCAATGCCGGCGGGGCTCGAGGCGCACGTCGCGGTGCCCGCCCAAGGTGACGACGAAACCGTCGCCGAACTGAACCGGCGGTGGCCGCCGCCCCTGGCCGACGGCCCCGCCCGCATCGCCACCCTGCCCGAGCAGGTGCCACTCGAGTTCCTCCGGGGTCGGGCGAGATTGACCGGCTCACCGCGGTGGCTCCCGGTGGGGATCGGTGAACAGGACCTCGAGATCATCGGGCTGGCCGTGCACCCCGGCGAGCACGTGCTGGTCGCTGGTCCGTCGCGCTCGGGGCGTTCGAGTGCGCTGCTGGCCGTGCGGGCCGGGTTGGAGGGCACCGGTGCCGCCGTTCGCATGGTGGCACCGCTGCGCTCGCCGCTGTGCGGTGCCGGTTCGGGCCGGTACCGGCCCGAAGCACTGGCATCGGCCCTGGCCGACGCTCGCGCCGACACCCAACCGTCGTTCCTGCTGATCGACGACGCCGAGGGGGTCGACGACCCCGACGGAGTGCTGGCGGCGCACTTGCAGAGCGGGGCCGAACCGACGGTGATCGCCGCCGGCCATCACGAGGTGCTCCGCGGCGCATACGGACACTGGACCCGCCAACTGCGGCGGTTCCGCACTGCGCTCCTCCTGGTTCCCGACGTCGATCTCGACGGCGAACTCGCCGGCGTGGCGCTCCCTCGCCGGTCGCCAGTGGCCCTGGTGCCGGGCCGGGGCTGGCTGTGTAACAGCGACGGTCTCGAGGTCGTACAGGTCGCCTCGTCGCCATCCTGAGAAAGCCCTTGACCTCCGCTCAGAAATACATGAAAGTACATAAAAATGATTAGGAGGGCACCTGCCCCTCCGTTGCTGAGGAGGAATCATGAGCATGCGAACCGTGTCCGACCCCGTCGCCCGCGAGGCCGTGAGCCATCTCCGGGGGGTGTTGTCGGGCGGTCTGGTCGACACGCTCCATCAGGTGATGCGCGATGGGGAGACGTTGTGCCGTCCGGATCTCTGGGAAGGTCCCCGTGCCGCGGAATTCCGCCACACGTGGCCGGGCGTTCGGAAGGGTCTGCAGACCGCCCACGACGAACTGGCCGAGTTGGCTCGCCGGGTCGACGCCATCACCCTGGCGATCATGCACGCGGGGGGCGCGTGAGCCATTCGCCCGCGCTGGGTTCGGCCCGCGTGGCGTGTCTCTCCCTTGCCCTGGCCCTCGACGAGTTGGTCGCTCAGCGCACGGCCCGCTGGCACCACGTGCTCGAGGGTTGGGAGGGTCCGCACCGGCACACCTTCGAGGAGGAGTCCACGAAGTTGTGGGCGGAGTCCTGCCGTCTCCGGCAGGAGGCGTTGCGCCTTGCCGATGCCCTGGGGGCGGTCGATGCACTCGGGGCCTGAACCGGTGCCGATCAGGGCGCTCGATGGCGGCCGGGTGCTCAAGACTCCCCGCACCGGGATCGAGTGGCTGGTGCGTCATTCGGTGGACCATCCGACCTTTGTGCCCCTTCTCGACATGCCGTCGGACGGACGCCGGCCGCCGTCATTGGTGCTGCAACGGGCCGCTGCTTCCCTCGAGATCCACGCCCGGTTGGTCGGGGGCCTGCGTCCGGGCCAGGTTGTCGGCGTCGCCCACGCGCTGGTCCCGGCGCTCGAACGCTTGCATCGCGCCGGTCTCGCCCACGGTGACCTGCATCCGGGCAACGTCCTGGTCGCAGCCACCGGTGCGGTATGGCTGGCCGATTTCGACGCCTCCGGCCCGGTGGGTGCCGCGGCGTGGGCGGGTCGGGCGGGCTACCTGGCCCCGGAGCGACGGCTCTGCCCTCGGGCCGATCAGTGGTCCCTGGCCGCCACGCTCACCGCCGTGATGGCGCCCTCCGGTAGCGACCGGGCGACCCGCGCCGTCCGGTCTGTGCTGGCCCGAGCGCGCGCTCCTCAGCCGGCGCATCGCTACCGGACCCTGGCGCAGCTGGCGGTGGCGCTCGGCGCTGCGGCCGAACCCGCCCCGTTGCTCGCTTCGATCCCGCCTCCCGGCGTCGGCATGGCTTCGTCTCGGTCTCCGGCGCGCTCGGCATCCGCCCCCGATGCCGAGCCGCCGGTACCCTCGCCTTCGTCGCCACCCCGCCCGCCGCGCCTCGTCACCGCGGTGCCGGCGACGGACCCCCTGATGGCGGACCCGTTGTTCGGGCCGATCGCCGTCGCCTTTGCCCCCACCCGTCGGTTCGGACCCTCTCCTCGCCTCGTCGCCGGGAGCGGGAGCGGTACGAGAAGGCGGTAGCGTGCCCGGCTGATGGCAGACCAGGCCACGTTCAGCGAGCAGGCCATGCCATTCATGGACTCGCTCTTCGGCGCGGCCATGCGCATGACGAGGAACCGCGCCGATGCCGAAGACTTGGTGCAGGAGACGTTCCTCAAGGCCTACCGAGGATTCGGCGGTTTCGAGCAGGGCACGAACCT
>JANMIX010000170.1:0-9769 GCA_031376015.1 Acidimicrobiia bacterium
CCTCGAAGCCGTACTCCTGGAGCTTGCGCGATTCGTCGTCCGTGGACTGCTTCGCGTGCAGCACAGGTGCGTGGTAGAACTCCATGAAGGCGTCGATGAACAGCTTCCAGTTCGCGCCGATCTCGGCGCGGTACTTGTGGACCTGCGTCATCTCGTGGAACGGATAGCCCTCGATGCTGGCGCCGATCTCCCCCATGTAGTCGCGCAGCGTTGTGGTGTTCTCCGGGTCGAAGTTCACGAAGATGAACCCCTCCCACACCTCGGCCCGCACGGCGACGAGGCCGTAGTCGGCCTTGTCGAGGTCGAAGAACTCCGACTCCTGCTGCACGAAGGTGAGATCGCCTTCGAGGCCGTAGCGCCACCCGTGGTACTTGCAGGTGAACTGCCGGCAGGTGCCGCTCGTCTCCTCCGTGGGGTAGTCGTTCCAGACCAACTTGTTGCCACGGTGCCGGCACATGTTGTGGAAGGCCCGCACCTCCCCGTCGGTCCCCCGCACGATCACCACCGAGGTGCGGGCGGCGTCGAGCTCGCGGGTGAAGTAGCTGCCGGGTCGCGGCAACTGCTCGACGCGTCCCACGTTCAGCCAGGTCCGAGCGAAGATCGCGTCGCGCTCCAACTCGTAGTGCGACGGGGAGATCGAATCCTCGTACGACACCGGGCCGGTCCCCAACTGCGGGTAGTGCTCGGTCCAGCTGCCCTCAGCCGGCTTCGCAAAGTGCGCCATCTCGACCATTCCTCTCAGGAGACACGCAGATGATAGCAACCATCTCAGGAAAAGAGAAGATCATTTTCGCAGCTCGAGATCGTCGTCCAACTGGACGCCGAACGATCGCAGGGCCATAGCCAGCATGTCGTAGGCGCCCACCGTGAACACGAGGTCCATCAACTGGCGTTCCTCGAACTGCGCCGCCAGGGACGCCCACGTCGCCTCCGTGATGAAGGCCTCGGCCAGGAGTTCGTCCACGGCCCGCAACAGGGCGGCATCGAGGAGCGACCACCCCTGCGCATCCGGTCCCTGGGTCACGCGGTCGATGTCGTCGGGGGTCAGGCCGGCGTCCGCGGCGAGCACGACGTGCTGCGCCCACTCGTAATCGCAGTGCCGCAGGGCCGCCACGCGCAGGACCAGCAGCTCGCGCTCGCGCGGTTCCAGCGTGGTGGCGAAAAGGATGTGGCCGTTGAAGGTGTGGAAGGCGGTGGTGAGGGCCGGATGCCGGGCGAGGGTGCCGAGGACGTTGAGGCCCTTGGAGCGACCCTCGCGCCTGGGGAAGGGAAGGCGGGCGTCGGGCGGGCGCAGGGCCGCCAGCGCACCCTTCATGGCCTCGGGCCACTCGGCAGGCGGCAACGGCGCCAGCCGCGCCTGGTCAGGTGTTGCGTCCACCGTTGACCCCCAGGACCTGGCCGGTGATGTAACTGGCCTCGTCGCGCACCAGGAAGGAGCACATGGCCGCGATGTCCTCGGGGCGGCCGGCCCGGCGTACCGGCGTCTGCGACGCGTGGTACTCGACGCCTTTGCCCAGCAGGCCTCGGGCCTCCGACCGGCGCAACATGGGCGTGTCGATGAACCCCGGGGGGATGGTGTTGACGGTGATCCCATTCGGGCCGAGTTCGAGGGCCAGCGCCTTGGTGAAGCCGATCACGCCGGCCTTGGCCGCCACGTAATGCGTCATCAGCGGTTGCCCACTGTGGGCGCTGGAGGAGGAGATGTTCACGATGCGCCCCCATCCGGCATCGAGCATGTCGGGCACCACGACCTGGCAGCAGTGGAACGTGCCCGTCAGGTTCACCGCCAGGATCTGGTTCCACTTCTCCGGAGTGATCTTCAGAAACGGGTGGAACCCGTCGAGTCCGGCGTTGTTCACCAGGACGGTGGGCCGTCCCAACCGGGTGCGTACCGTCTCCACTCCTGCTTCGATCTGGCCGCGATCGGTGACGTCCGCGGTCACCGCGATGGCGGTCCCGCCGGCGGCGCTGATCTTCTCCGCCGCCGCCTCCGCAGCCTCGGTGTCCCGATCGAACACGACCACGTCGAGCCCGTCGGCGGCCAAGCGTTCGCAGATGGCGAGACCGATGCCCGACGCGCCGCCCGTCACCACCGCGATCCGTCCGTCACTCATACCCGCACTCCCGATCTCTCCGTCATCCATGACTGCTGCGTCCTCATGTCGGCATCCTCCATTGGCGCCCCGGCCCCTCTCCGGTGGTGCACCGCTCCACCTTCTCGCGGGGCAAGAGTGTGACTGTACCAATGACAGAACGTGGTTTCCGGCTGCCGATCACGCGGTCTGCCGGCCGGCCAGCTCGCCCTCGCGCAACTGTTGGCGGAGACGGAACTTCTGCACTTTGCCCGACGGCGTACGGGGGAACTCGTCCACCACGTACAGGGACTCCGGCCATTTCTGACGGGCGAGGCCGATCGCCGCGAGATGGGCACGCACCTCCTCGAGCGTGGGAGCGACGGCCCCGTCGCGCAGGCGCAGGATGGCAGCGGCCCGCTCGCCCAGGCGCTCGTCCGGTGCGGCCACGACGCTGGCCTCGGCCACCGCGTCGAGACCGAGGAGCTGTTCCTCCACCTCCTGGGCGCTGATGTTCTCGCCGCCGCGAATGATGATGTCGGACACCCGGTCGGTGATGGTGAGGTAACCGTCGTCATCGAGCACGCCCACATCGCCCGTCCGGTACCAGCCGTCGGCGTCGAACGTCGTGGCGGTCAGGGCCGCGTCGACATAGCCCACACAGCAGTCGGGCCCTCGGCTGTAGATCTCGCCGCTCTCGTCGAGCCGCAGTTCCACCCCCGGCAACAGGCGCCCATCGGTGGTGAGGCGCTTGTGCTGCGGGTCATCGATGTAGGACGAGGTGATGGAGGGATGCTCGGTGCTCCCATAGGAGCGGAAGACCTTGATCCCCAGATCCGTCGCCCGCTGGGTGACCGCCACCGGCACGGTGGAGCCGCCCAGGCCGGCGAAGGGCATCAGGGCGAGGTGTTCCTGGGTGAAGTCGGGGTGGTCGAGCAGGCTCGTGAGGAAGTACGTCGCGCCCCCGCCCACGGCGAGTCCCTCAGAGCGCATCATCCGCAGGATCTCGCCCGGGTCCCACACGTCGATCAGGTTCACGGGCCGGTGGCGCACGAGGGGGACGAGGAAGGCGTTGAGCATGCCGATGAAGTGACCCACCGGCGCCCCGGTGATCTGGGGCGGGCCGCCGCGGGGGAAGAAGTGGTCGAGCTGGCGGGTCTCGAAGCCGATCGTGCGATGCGAATGGATGACGCCCTTCGGATCGCGCGTGGTGCCCGAGGTGAAGCCGATGACCGCGGGCATGTCGGGATCCACCGGCGACGGCGCGACCAGTGGCTCGGCGTCGAGCCATCCGTCGAACGGCGTCGCCGCCGCCGGCAGGTCCGAGGCCGGCGTATCGCCGACGACCAGCCATCGGGTGTCCGAAGACGGGCCGAGCAGCCCGTCGTAGAGGGCAAGATGGTCGGTGTGGGCGAAGCGGTCGGCGCTCACGATGACGTCGGGCTCGGTCATCCGCAGGATGTACTCGACCTCCTTGGCACCGTAGAAATGAACGATGGGGACGACGACGGCACCGAGATAGGCCGCCGCCCAGAAGGTGATGCCCGCCTCGACCCAGTTGGGCAACTGGCTGACCACGACGTCGCCCGCCTTCACCCCCGACGCCGTCAGCGCGGCCGCCATCGAACGAGCGGCGCGGTCGACCTCCACGAAGGTGCCCGACCACGGTCGCACCTTCGATCGCACGGAGAAGGCGGTGCCGCCCATGTCCCCGAGGCCCTTGGCCACCATGTCGCCGAGGCTGTCGCCGGTCCACCAGCCCTCGTCCAGGTAGTGCGCTCTGAGGTCCGCGGGCACGGTGCGCAACTCCCACCGCGGTACGACTTCGCTGCTCGGCTCCCCCATTGAACCCTCCTGTCCCGGGCCGCAGTCTGACACGACCCGGACGCGTTCTGCCAGTGCCATTGCCAGTTTGAGAGAACTTCGTTATCGTTCGCGGCGTGTCGATTCCCGGCTCCACCAGCAACTCCGTGGGCCCGGTGCGTGATCACACCTTCCACCCGCTCCGGGTGAGCGGGATCGTGGCCGAGACCGCCGAGGCCCGTTCGCTGGTGTTCGAGGTGCCTGCCGACCTGCAAGCGACCTTCGAGTACCGGTCGGGCCAGTTCTGCTCGTTCCGGGTCGTGGTGGACGGCGTCGCCCACATCCGCTGCTACTCGATGTCCTCCGCCCCCGGCATCGACGGCGATCTGCAGGTCACGGTCAAGCGGGTGCCCGACGGGATCGTGTCCAACTTCCTCAACGACTCGCTGGCGGTGGGCGACGTGCTCGAGGTCGCTCGCCCGACGGGCTTCTTCCAACTCGCACCGGGTGAGGGCGATGTCGTCTTCTTCGGGGCCGGGAGCGGCATCACTCCGATCTACTCCCTGCTCAAGACGGTCCTGGCCACCACCACACGCCGGGCCGGGCTCCTGTACGCCAACCATGACCGTGACGCGGTGATCTTCGCCGCCGGCCTGGAGACGCTGGCGCGCCGGCACGGCGAGCGCTTCACGGTGACCCACCACCTCGATGTGGAGGCTGGCTTCGCTCAACCGGCGACCATCGCCCCGTTGTGCCGCACCGACGGCGACGCGGAGTTCTATGTGTGCGGGCCGGGGCCGTTCATGGCCCTCGTCGAACAGACCCTCCTCGACCAGGGCGTCGACGAGGGGCGCATCCACATCGAACGGTTCACGGCCAGCGAACCGGCGTCGACGGCGGACACGGGCCCAGAACAGGTCGACGGCATCCAGGTCACCATCGATCTCGACGGCCGGTCGGAGGCGACGACACACCGGGCGGGTACCACCATCCTGCAGACGGCCCGCCAAATGGGGATGGCACCGCCCTTCTCCTGCGAGGCCGGCAGCTGCGCCACCTGCATGGCTCGCGTCGTGGACGGTGCCGCCTCCATGCTGGTGAACAATGCACTCACCACCGAGGAGGTCGAGGCCGGCTGGGTGCTCACCTGCCAGGCCGTGCCGGTCACACCCACGGTGCACGTCATCTACGGCTTCGACTGATCGCCCGGGAGCATCAACGCATGGATCTGGACGAGTTCCGCACGACGCTCGATGCCTGGCTGACCGACCACGAGGCCGAGCTGGCCCCGGCACCCGAGGCGCACGACACCCTCGACGCCCAGATGGCGCAGCTCTCCAAGGTCAAACGACTGGCCCACGACGCCGGATGGATGCGCTGGGGCTGGCCCGAACGCGTCGGCGGGCTCGGCGGCTCCGCCCTGCTGCGGGCCTACCTGGGTGAGGCGCTCACCGTGCGGGATCTGGTGGAACCGGGCATCTACTCGATGACCGAGGTGCTGGCGCCGACCATGATCGATTACGCCCAGCCGGAGCTGGCGGCGGCCATGGTGCCCCGCCTGTTGCAGGGAGAGGAGACGTGGTGCCAGGGCTTCTCCGAACCGGGAACGGGCAGCAACCTCGCCGCCCTCTCGTGCCGGGCGGTGCCCTCCGAGCACGGCTGGCGGGTCACCGGCCAGAAGCTGTGGACCAGCCTCGCCCAGTACGCGCAACGCTGCGTGCTGCTGACAAGGACCGGCACCGTCGAGTCGGCGCATCGCGGGATCACCGCACTCTTCGTCGACATGGATTCACCCGGTATCACCGTGCGCCCCATCCAGACGATGCACGGGGTCGAGGAGTTCTCCGAGGTGTTCTTCGACGACGTGGAGGTGCCGCTGGAGCGCATGCTGGGTCGGGAGGGCCAAGGCTGGTCGGTCGCCATGGACCTGCTGCCCTACGAACGGAGCACCGCGTTGTGGCACCGTGCCGCCTACCTGCACCGGCGGCTGCAACGCCTTCTCGACTCGGCACCGGCGGGTGCCCTCGACCCAACCGTCGTCGCCGAAACGACCCAGTTGGTGTACGCCTTCCGGGCCCGGTCGCGGGCCACCCAGCACCGCCTGGCCCGCGGCGAGACCCTGGGACCGGAGACCTCGATCGACAAGGTGCTGATGGCCTCGGCCGAACAGGCGGTCTTCGAACTCGTCGGTGACGGCCTCGCCGTCGGGGTGATGACCGGCGACGATCTCGAGAACCGGCGGTGGCGCTCCGAGGCGCTCTATGCCCGTGCCGCCACCATCTACGGCGGGAGCGCGGAGATCCAGCGCAACGTGATCGCCCGCCGCCTGCTCGATCTGGGGAAGGACACCTGATGGACGCGGGCGATCTCGAGTTGTTCGAACGCAGCCTTCGGGCGGCAACCCAACGCCACCGGGGGGCCGAACTCGATGCGGCACTGGCCGAGTTGGGGTGGACCGAGTTGCTGGCCGAGGAGCCGCCCGCCGCCATCACCACGCTGTTCGAGCTCCAGGGGGCCGCCAACACCACCTCCGCCTCGCTGACCCGCGTGCTCGAGGAGTCACTGGGTGTCGGGCCCGTCCCGGTGCTGTGGCCGGCGCTGGGGAGCGCTGACCCGCCCGGATGCCTCCGCGACTCGTCGGTGGTGATCCACGGCCTCATCGCGGGCGCGCCCGACGCGGGCTCCTACCTGGTCGTGATCAACACTGGGCAGGGGACTTCGGCTGTCGAGGTGCCTGCTGGCGCGCTCACGGCGCGCCCGGTGCACGGAATGGATCCCTGGCTCGGCGTGGTGGAGATCACCGGCCGGCTGAACTCCGGCGCGGCGTCGGGCTCGGTGCCCGATGACGGCGGCCCCGTCGACTGGCCCGCGGCAAGGGCGTTGGCCCAACTGGCGTTGGGACACGAGCTGGTCGGGGCGTCACGGCAGATGCTCGAACTGGCTCGTGCCCATGCCCTGGAACGGGTGCAGTTCGACCGCCCGATCGCCTCGTTCCAGGCGGTGCGCCACCGGCTGGCCGACACGCTGGTGGCCGTCGAGACGGCGAGTGCCGCGCTCGACGCGGCCTGGGAGGACGGCTCCGAGGTGAGCGCGGGGATGGCCAAGGCGCTGGCCGGGAGGGGGGCGCGCACGGCTGCCCGCCACTGCCAGCAGGTGCTGGCCGGCATCGGCTTCACCACCGAACACGTGCTGCACCGCTACGTGCGGCGTGTGCTCGTGCTGGACCAACTCTTCGGCAGCACCCGCTCCCTCACCAGGGCCCTCGGCGAGGAGCTGTTGCGGTCCGGGCGACTTCCCCCACTGCTGGCGCTCTGAGCGCGAGGTCGCGCCGGCCCGCCACTGCGGTTCGGCAGGCGGCCGGACACACGCGGCCGGGTCCGGCGGGGCTAGTCGGCCGGGGGTGTCTCCGGGCGTGGCGCCATCAACCGGTCGAGGTTGGCGCGTAGCTCGGGTGAGGTGAAGGAGCGATCCTCGGCCGCCAACGCGAAGTCGATGGTGGCCAACACGGCCCGTTCCAGGTGCATGTTGAGGATCCGCTTGGTGTCCTCGGTGGCCCGCTTGGGCAACTTGGCGATGCGCTCGGCGCACTTCATCGCCGCGTCGAACACTTCGTCATCGGGCAGCACATGGTTGACGAGGCCGATCTGCGCCGCCCGTTGCGCCGGTATGCGGTCGCCGGTGAGCGCGTACTCCTTGGCCAGCTGCAAGCTGATGAGCAGCGGCCACGTGACCGGCCCGCCGTCGGCGGCCACGAGGCCGACCATCACATGCGGATCGGCGAGGTGCGCGCTCTCGGCCATGAAGACCACGTCGGAGAGGGCGACCAGGCTGCAACCCAGACCCACGGCCGGTCCGTTCACGGCGGCGACGATGGGAACCCGGCAGGCCACCATGCCCGTCACGATGGCCCGACCGTGCACCAGGGTCTCGTAGCGCATGGCCGGGTCGCGGGCCAGCTCGTCGATGTAGCCGAAATCGCCACCGGCGGAGAAGGCGCGTCCGTTGCCGGTGAGCACCACGGCCCGAGCTTCCTCGTCGGCGTCGATCTGGGGGAAGAGCAGCGCGAGACCCTTGTGCAGGGCGTGATTTGTGGCGTTCAGTTGCTCGGGCCGGTTCAGACGCACGACGCGGACCGTGCCCACCGATTCCACCTGGAGTTCGGGCGGCAGGTCGTAACCGGTCATGCCGGCATCCCGAGGATGCGACGCGCCACCAGGTTGCGCTGGATCTGCGACGTGCCGCCCATGACGCTCTGGGCCCGGCTGTACAGGTAGATCCTCTGCCACATCCCATCTCCTTCGTGTCCCGAGCCGCCGATGGCCAGCGCGGCGTGGCCCACCGCCTGCTCCACTTCGGTCATCAGCAACTTGTCCACGGATCCCTCGGGGCCATGCACGATCCCGGCGAGACGGTCCGACAGCCGGCGGCACACGTGGAGCCGCAGCATCTCGGCCTCCACCAGCGCCCAGGCCAGATCACGGCGTTGCTCGGCGTCGTAGCGCGCCGGCGCGGCGACCACCCGTTCGGTGAGATCCGCCACGATCTTCTTGTAGCGGGCCACGTAGCCGAGTTCGCCCGGCTCGCGCTCGTGACTCACGACGGTCATGGCCAGCGGCCAACCCTCGCCGGGCGCACCGATCATGTTGGTGGCGGCCGTGCGGGCACCGTCGAAGATCACCTCACCGAATTCCTTGGTGATCCCGTTGATCATCCGCAGGGGACGTTGCTGCACGCCGGGCTGGCGCATGGGCACGGCGAAGGCGGAGATCCCCTTGTGCCGAGGCACCTCGTGGTCGGTGCGGGCCAGCACCAGACACCAGTCGGCGTCGTCGGAGTAGCTCGTCCACACCTTGTGGCCGGTGAGCACGTAGTCGTTCCCGTCGAGGTCGGCCCGGGTGCGCAGCGACGCCAGGTCCGAACCGGCGTCGGGCTCGCTGAAGCCCTGGCACCAACGATCGCGACCGTTGACGATGCCGGGCAGGAACCGCGCCTTGATGTCGGCGTTGCCGTGTTCGAGGATCCCCTGCACCAGGTAGCCGAGGCTGGGCCGAGGCGGGGCGCCGGCGGCGGCCAGTTCCTCGTCGAGGATCACGTCGAACACGCTGGGCAGTTCGTGCCCACCGATCTCCTTGGGCCACGACAGGCCGAAGAACCCGGCGTCGTAGAGCGACTGATGCCAGCCCGCCTGCGCTCGCCAGTACTCGTCGTCGGTGGAAGACGCCGCCAACTCGGGCGTGTTGGTGCGAAGCCAGGCCCGTAGCCGCGTCCGGAACAAAGCCTCCTCGGGTGCGTCACCGAAATCCACGTCAGTCTCCGATCCCGTGGTGCTGCAACACCCGCGACAGATTGGGGCCGGCACCACCGAGCACGTCGGTCGACAGCAACGCCCGTCGCAGGTGCAGGTGCGCCTGGCATTCCCAGGTGTTGCCGATACCGCCGTGCACCTGGATGGCCGTCTCGCACACCGAACGGGCGGCGCGAGCACTGTAGGCCTTGGCCAGCGCGCCGGCGGCCACCGCGTGCGCCGGCGCCAACGCGTCCACCGCCCAAGCCGCGTAGAGCGCGGCACTGCGCGATCCCTCCATGGCCACGAAGGCGTCGGCCAGGAGATGTTGCACGGCCTGGAAGGAGCCTATGGCGACCCCGTATTGGCGGCGGTCGCGCGCGTAGTCCGAGGCCAGTGCCACCGCGCCCCGCATGGTGCCCACCAACTCGGCGCTGGTCACCGTCAACGCCAGCGCGTTCCAGCGAAGCAGGTCCTCGTCGCTCAGCGGGTGGGCGTCGGCCAGCGGTGAGCGGCGCTGCGAGGGGTCGATCGGCACGGACGGTCGGGTGAGGTCGACGTGGTCCGCCGCGGCGGTGAGCGTCACCGCCACCACCGCGCGGTCCGCATC
>JANMIX010000206.1:0-4375 GCA_031376015.1 Acidimicrobiia bacterium
CGGCGCGGCGCGCGTCCACGACCACCTCCCGGGCTGCGGCCAACTCCCCGCCGGCCACCGCCCGTTCGAAGCGGTAGCCCAGCGCCACTTCGGCCGGCATCCGTAGTTCGGTCGGGAGTGGGTAGCCGGCGGTCACCAGCGCATCGAGCAGACCGCGGTTCTCGCTGTAGAGATGCTCGAACTGGCTGGCGAAGCGCGCCGCCAACGCTTCGGCGGCGCCCGCCACGATCTGCTCGGCGGCACCGGGCAGAGCGGCTTCCAGCCCGAACTCACGGGGCCCGAACCCGTCGACGATCAGGCGCAGCAGCGCGGTGACGCGCTCGCCACGCTCCACCGCCGCGGCGAGTTCCGCGAACTTGGCCGGGTCGCGCGATGGATCCGCGCCACGGGTGGCACCGAAGACCTCGAGACCGCCGAGGTGCACTGCGGCATACACGTGGTCGAATCGGCGGCCGGTGCGCAGGTGTCGCAGCCCCACCGCTCCGGCGACACCGATCAGGCCACCGCGGGCGGCGCGCGCCCGTAGATGATCCTCGACCTGGTAGCCACCGGCCGTCGACGGCGGTTCGCGCTCGTCCAGCAACGCCACCAGAGCCAGGTGCGACACCACCCGGGCCGCGTCCACCCGTGCCGGCACGACGTGGCGCTGCCAGATGGCCAGGCCGTCGCCCTCCTCGTCCTGGTTGGAGCGGGCGGTACCGAGCACCGAGAGGAAAGCGCTCTCCAGGCCGTCGGCCTCGTGGAGTTCCTCCAGCAGGTCGATGACCCGGGCGGCGTAGCGGAGCACCTGCAGGGTCTCGATTCCGGCCAGATCGTTGAAGAACCACCCACAGGACGTGTACATGAGAAGGGCCTGACGTTGCGCTTCGAGCAGTGTGCGGGCCTCCACCGCCGCAGGCGTGACCGCAGTGGAGCCCTGAGGGGTGTCCGCAACCGTGGCGGGGGCCACGTCGCCCCGGAGGTGCGTCCTCAGGAAGTCCTCGATGGTGACCCTGCCGAGCAACACCTCCACGTAGGCGTCGCGCGCGGCCCACTGGTCGTGGAGCAACGCCGAGCCACGCCGCTCGAACACCTCCTTGCCGTGATCGCGCACCACGTCGAGCGCGGCCCTCAGCGGCGAACGCCAGGCCTGGTTCCAGCCCGGCTCGCCACCGGTGGCGCACCCGCAATCGGTCTTCCAGCGGCCGACGCCGTGCGCACAGGACCAGGCGCTCTCCCGAATGCGGACCTCATGGGTGGGGGTCTCCTCCGCCACCAGGGCGTTGGCCGACACCACGCGGACGCCGTTGGCGGCGGCTTCGTGGGCGAAGGCGAAGGCGAGCGCCCGGTCGGCGAACTTGTGGTGGTGTCCGAATGTCTCCCCATCGGTCGCCACGCAGACGGCGGAGCCGGCGGCCGCCGAGGCGAGTACCCGGCGGATCAGTTCCTGGCTCGACAAACCCGACAACCCGAAGGCGAGGTCGTGGCTGATGGGCCCGTCGTAAAAGACCAGGTCGACCGTTTCGCCTCCGGGACCGAACCATCGGTAGGGGCGTCCGCCGGCGATGGACCCGTCGGACACGTCGATCCATCCATCGCCGCCCGCACCCGGATCGGCGGCCCCCCGATCGATCCCGCGCTCGCCGAGAGGCCGCACCGCCAGGGCCTGGCTGGGAGCGAGGATGGTGAACACCACCCCCTCGGCGGCCAGGGCCGCGAGGACATCGTCGTTGACGGCCGTCTCCGGTAGCCACATGCCGCGTGCCGGCCGGCCGAAGCGATGGGCGAAGTCGGCCAGGCCCCACCGCAGTTGGGTCCGCAGATCGCGCTCATCACACAGCGGGAGGATGGCGTGGTTGTAGCCTTGGGCGATGGCACCCCCGGTGCAGGCGTCGGCCTCGAGGATGCGGGCGTACACGGCCGGTTCGTGACGCTCCAGCCAGCTCAGCAGGGTCGGCCCGACGTTGAAGCTCAGGTACTCGTAGTTGTCCACCACCTCGGTGATGCGACCCCGCTCATCGAGGATGCGGGCCCAGCCGTTGGGCCGGTAGCACTCCGCCGTGATGCGCGCGTTCCAGTCGTGGAACGGCGCCGCCGACGGCTCGACGGGAACTTCCTCGGCCCAGGGGTTCTCCCTCGGCGGTTGATAGAAGTGACCGTGCACGACGAGCCGGACGCTCATCGGACGGGGCTCATCGGACAGGGCTCATCGGGCAGGGCTCATCGGGCAGGGTGCGTCCGTCTCACGTCGCCGGTACGAACTGCTCCACGGCGCTCAGCACCCGGGCGGTCACGTCATCGACCTCGCCGGTGGCATCGACCGAGACAAGCACGCCGCGTCCGCGGTAGTACTCGGCCAGCGGTTCGGTCTCGGAGTGGAACACGGCCAGTCGGCGCCGGATGGTGGCTTCGTTGTCATCGGATCGACCCTGCACCGCCGCACGCTCGAGCAGGCGGCGCACCAGTTCGTCCTCGGGCACCTCCAGGTAGACCGCCGCGTGAAACGTCATACCCCGCACCGCCGCCCACGCGTACGCCGCCTCCGCCTGGGCCCGGGTCCGCGGGAACCCGTCGAGGATCCAGCCCTGGGGCGAGTCGGTGACCTGTGAACGCATCATCTCGATGACGAGGGCGTCGGGCACGAGTTCCCCGGCTGCCATGAAACTGGCTGCCTGTTTGCCGAGCTCGGAGTTCGCCGCCACCTCGGCCCGCAACAGATCCCCCGCCGCGAGGTGGGCGATCCCGTAGTGCTCGGCGATCCGGGTGCCCTGGGTCCCTTTCCCCGCTCCAGGCGGGGCGAGCAGCAGTAGGCGCATTGGGGCGGAGAGTACCGGACAGGGATGGATCCGCTCGCGTTGCCTCGCAACGAGGCCGGCGCGTGGGATCGGTCCCACGGATGCGGGGCGCTCAGGTCTCGGGCGCCAACCACAGCACGCCGAGGGGCGGCACGGTCAGCTCAACCGAAAATGGCTGACCCGACCAGGGAACCTTGGTGGCCGTCACGCTGCCGCCGTTGCCCACATCGGTGCCCCCGAACACGCCCGCGTCGGTGTTGAGCACTTCGACCCAGCGACCATCGGTGGGCACACCGACGCGACGGGAGTGGTGCACGACAGGGGTGAAGTTGGCCACCACCACTACCGGTCGGGCCGCGCCGGTCGGATCGCGACGCACGAAGCAGTACACCGAATGGGCCGCGTCGTCGGCGTCGAGCCACGAGAACCCTGCCGGATCGAAATCGGCGATCCACAACGCCGGCTCGGCCGCCTCGCGGGCGTTCAGCTCCCGAACCAGATGCTGGATGCCAGCGTGGTGCGGCCCCATCGCCAGCAGGTGCCAGTCGAGCGAGCCCGCTTCCTGCCATTCGCCGGACTGGCCGAACTCGCCGCCCATGAACAGGAGTTGTTTTCCGGGCAACGACCACATCCAGGCGTACAGGGCGCGGAGGTTGGCGAAGCGTTGCCAGTCGTCACCGGGCATCTTGCCGACGAGGGATCGCTTCAGGTGCACCACCTCGTCATGGGACAGGGGCAGCACGAAGTTCTCGCTGAAGGCGTAGAGCAACCCGAAGGTCAACTCGTGATGGTGGTAGCGGCGATGGATGGGGTCACGGGCGAAGTAGGCGAGCGTGTCGTGCATCCAGCCCATGTTCCACTTGTGGGTGAAACCGAGGCCGCCGGCATCGACGGACTGGCTCACCGCGGGGAACGACGTGGATTCTTCGGCGATGGTCAACACCCCCGGGCAACGAGCGTGCACGATCGTGTTGAGCTCGCGCAGGAAGTCGATGGCCTCCAGGTTCTCGCGCCCGCCGTGGCGGTTCGGCACCCACTCACCCTCCTCTCGCGAGTAGTCGAGGTACAGCATCGACGCCACCGCGTCGACTCGCAGGCCGTCGACGTGCAGTTCCTCCAGCCAGTAGAGGGCGTTGGCCACCAGGAAGTTGCGCACCTCGTTGCGGCCGTAGTTGAACACCAGGGTTCCCCAGTCGGGATGTTCTCCCTGGCGGGGGTCGGCGTGCTCGTACAGCGCCGTGCCGTCGAACCGGGCCAGCGCCCAGTCGTCCTTCGGGAAATGCGCGGGCACCCAGTCGACGATGACGCCGATGCCCTTGCGGTGTAGGGCGTCGACGAGCGCACGGAAGTCGTCGGGGCTCCCGAAACGCGACGTGGGGGCGAAGTAGGAGCTGACCTGGTAGCCCCAGGACCCGCCGAAGGGATGTTCGGCCACGGGAAGGAACTCCACGTGGGTGAACCCCATCTCCGCCACATAGGCCGGTAGCTGTTCGGCCAGTTCCCGGTAGGTGAGCGAGACGCCGTCCGGCGACCGCCGCCACGAGGCCAGATGCACCTCGTAGACCGAGAGGCGACGGTTCACCGACGTATCGGCCCGACGC
>JANMIX010000216.1:0-3814 GCA_031376015.1 Acidimicrobiia bacterium
GGCGCTGCAGCGCGGGGACGCCGCGCTGATGCGGGCGGTGGCCCGCCAGGCGGTGCGCCGCTTCGCCGGCATGGAGCCGGGTCGTCCGGTGGGCGGCACCTACTACCTGTACCGCACCCTGCGGAACCTCGACCTCGACAACGTCCTCGAACGACTGCTCGAGGCCACGCGCGGCGAGGCCCCTGAACCGCTCACCAAGCTCGAGGAGCGCCTCGAGCGCGATGAGTTCGAACAACGCATCGAGCAACTCAAGAAGGAGATCGAGGCCGAGATCCGCCGCCGCCTCGTGGCCGACAGGGGCGTCGAGGCGATGGCCCGCACGCTACGCAAGCCCTTGCCCGAGGACATCGACTTCATGCACGCCTCGCGCGACGAGATGCTGATGTTGCGCAAGGCGCTCTATCCCCTGACCCGTCGCCTGGCCGTCCGGCTCGCCCGCAAGCGACGCCACGGCCGCAAGGGCCCCCTCGACTTCCGCAGCACCGTGCGCCACTCACTGTCCTACGGAGGGGTTCCTGCGGAACCCAAGTTCAAATACCCGCGGCCCACCAAGCCCGAGATCTTCGTCGTGGCCGACATCTCCGGATCGGTCGCGGCCTTCGCCCGGTTCACCCTGCACCTCGTGTACGCCATCGGTGCGCAGTTCTCCAAGGTCCGGTCGTTCGTGTTCATCGACGGCATCGACGAGGTCACCCGCTTCTTCGACGGGGTGGAGGACATCGCCGAAGCGGTTCACCGGGTGAACACCGAAGCCGACGTGGTCTGGGTCGACGGCCACTCCGACTACGGGCACGCGCTCGAGACCTTCTGGAGCCAGTGGGGCAAGGAGGTCGGCCCCAAGACCACTGTGTTGATCCTGGGTGATGCCCGCAACAACTACCACGCCTCGCAGTCGTGGGTCATCAAGGAGATGCGACACCGGGCCCGGCACGTCTACTGGTTGAACCCGGAGCCTCGCTCGTACTGGGACACCGGCGATTCGATCGTCGGCGAGTACGGCATCCACTGCGACGGGGTGTTCGAGTGCCGCAACCTGCGCCAACTCGAAGGGTTCGTCGACCATCTCGCCTGAGCGTCACGTGGCCTGAACGTCACTGCTCCCTCAAGACCACGGTCGCCATGGCCCCGTCGAGATCCGACTGTGCCGGGTCCAACAGGTAGCCCGACGGGTGGGCGAACTCGACCAGGCCGCGGGGATCGGTGAGTCCCGCCTCCGTCACGAAGCGGACCAGGGAACCCTTGAGCAACTTGTTCCAGTGGCTCACGGTCGCGCCGTTGCGATCCACGAAGCGCACGGTGATACGCCGGCGCACCGGCACAGACGCGGGGCTCCACGCCGCCGAGTGCTCGTTGGGCAGCAGATCCCACACCACACGCCCCGCCGCCACCGTGGCCAGGGCCTCGGTGAGACGGGGCCGCCACCACGTCGAGAGCCGGCCCATCCCCGGGAGGTTCGCGTGCATGGTCAGGCGGTAGACGGGTATCGGATCCCGGGGTGAGACCAGGCCCCACAACGCCGACACGATGAGGACGGAATTGTCGATGCGGCGGCGGGTGCCCGGGGTCAGCGTCGAATAGGCGAGTTCCTTGTAGAGCACCCCGGTGTACCGCTCGATGGCGGGCATCGTCGGGCTGTGCGCCACTCCTTCAGGGAGCCGGCTGAGCACGAGCGAGCGGGCGTCGTCAAGCGAAGTGAGCCGATGGGTTCCGGCGGACCAGGGCGGAAGGTCGCCGCCGGTCGCCTTGCCCTGCGACGGGGGCAGTAGCAGCAGCGGTCCCCTCGGCACGGCGGGCGAACCTAGCGGCGCGACGCGTCGGGTCGCGAACCGCGGGCGTCAGCCCCTCACACCTCGTGGAGGCCGCACTCGGTCTTGGACGTACCCACCCATCGTCCCGAGCGGGGATCGTCCGGGTCGAGGGGCTTCTGGGTGCAGGGCATGCAACCGATCGAAGGGAAGCCCTCGTGCACCAACGGGTTCACGATGACATCGTGGTCGGCGATGTAGCCGGCAACGTCTTCGTCGGTCCACGCTGCGATGGGGTTGATCTTCACAAGGCCGCGCAGATCGCGAGCGATGATCGGTGCCTGTTGGCGCGAGGCCGCCTCGGTGCGCCGCAGGCCGCTCATCCACGCCGCCTTGCCCATCAGGGCACGGTCGAGTTGGCCCACCTTCACCGCCGAGCAGCAGTTCTCCGGATCGACCTTCCACAGCGCCTCGTCGTGGTGCTGCACGGTCATCATCCGCAGGTTGAGGCCGTAGCGGCGGCGCACCGCCTCGACGGTGTCGAGCGTCTCGGGGAAGTGGTAGCCGGTGTCGATGAAGACGACCTCGATAGCCGGGAACACCTTGACGGCGAGGTCGATCAGCACCGAGTCGGTCATCGACGCCGAGAGGCACAGGTGCGGCGCATAGCTCTGCACCGCCCACTGGATGATGGTCGACGCCGGCATCTTCTCGAACTTCAGGTTCAGCTCTGCCAGTTCCGCATCGGTGTACTGGGGGAGCGACGACAACGGATTGGGTTCCAGCAGCATCAGGTCGCGCACTCCGATTCGCCGGTCTCGGCCACGTAGGGACCGGTCTCGCCGTAGTCGACGTAGAAGTCGGGGGCGGCGTCGGGCTCGGGGAACTGATCGAGATCCCCCAACTCGGCGGCCACGGTCTTGGCTCCCCCGACCCGGTCGAGCCAGGTGCGAAACGTCTCGCCGGCATTGCGTTCGCCAGCGAAGCGGCTGATCACCCGCACCGCCGCTTCGGGCGCGTTCTTGGCCGGCAAGCGCAGGGCCTTCTCCCCGAAGTGGATCTGTTCCTGGCCCACGTAACCGCCGAGGAGCATTTGGTAGCCGGGGGCACTACGGCCATGGGCCCGCCGTTCGGCACCGAAGAAGCCGATGTCGGCGATGTGGTGCTGCCCGCAGGAGTTGGTGCAGCCGGAGATGTTGGTGCGGACCCCGCCGACCTCGGCCAAGCCGGCCTGCTCGAGAGCGTCGCCGATGGCGGCGGCCAGTCCGCGGCTCTGGGTGACCGCCAGGTTGCAGGTGTCCGCACCGGGGCAGGCCACGACGTCGCGGGCCAGTTCGGCGCCCGGTTCGGCCATCCCGATGGTGGAGAGGCGGTCGAACAGGCGGGGGAGTTGCTCCTCGGTGAGGCCGCGGAAGGCGAAGTTCTGCCGGTTGGTCACGACCACTTGGAGGCCGAGGTCCCGCTGGATCGATGCCAGTGCGCGGAACTGATCGCTGGTCACGTCACCGAGCCGCGAGTACGCCATGGCCGACACCGTGCCCTTGGCTGCGCCGCGCACCACGTTGGCGCTGTCCCAGCGGTCATAGGGGGTGTTGCCGCGGATGGACACGGGGACGCCCTGGCCCACCGGGGTGGCCGCCACCGTGCTGGACAGGCCGGCCGGTGCGTCGCCGGCCTTGCGGACCGCTTCGGGGATCCCGCCGGGCCAGGATGACGACGCCAGCAGGAACCGCCGCTCCTTGAGGATGCGGGCCTGCAGTTCCTCCCAGCCCATGGAGTCGACGAGCCACTTCATGCGGGCCCGCAGCTTGTTGTCGCGGTTGCCGTGGTTGGAGAAGACCCGCAGGATCGCCTCGAGGGTCGTCATCAGGTCTTCGCGGGCGGTGAACGGCTCGAGGGCCAACGCGGGATGGGGAGTGGCGCCGAGGCCGCCGGCGACGAACACCCGGAACCCGGCCTCGCGGGTGCCGTCCTCATTGTCCCGAACGGTGGCGATCACGCCGACGTCGTTGAACATGGCATGATCCTGCATGGGCCAAGACGGACAAGTGGGGCGGGATGGTTGAAAT
>JANMIX010000220.1:0-3277 GCA_031376015.1 Acidimicrobiia bacterium
CGGCGCGAGCAGCGCGACCGGGCTCTTCTTCTTCTTGCCGTCGTCGTCGCCGTCTTTCTTCTTGCCTGCCATCAGGGTGTTCCTCCTTGTGCGGTGCTGTGCACGACGATCTCGACCCGCCGGTTGGCGGAGCGACCGACCGCAGTGCGGTTGTCAGCGACTGGATGGGTATCTCCGTAGCCAGCAGCGGAGAGTCGCCCGGGGGCGATGCCGTGCTGGTTCAGCAGTTCCTGCAGGACCGAGGTGGCTCGGGCCGTGGACAACTCCCAGTTGGATCGGTAACGGCCCACGATCGGCATGTTGTCGGTGTGCCCCTCGATCGAGAGTTCGTTGGGGATCTGGGCGAGGCTGGTGGCGAGCTTGCCGATGAGGCTGCGTCCTGCCTCGGTGAGATCGCCGGAACCGGAGGGGAAGATCACCTGGTCGGTGACGATGGAGACGACCAGCCCGCGGGCTTCCTGGCGGAACTCCACGTCGCTCTTGAGGCCGGCCACCTGGAGGGTCTTGACCAGGCGGGCCTGCGTGTCGATCAGGGTCTGGCGGTCGGCGGCGGCGGCGTCGTCCTGCGCCTTCTGCTGGCTCAGTGCGGTGTTGGCGGCCTGCAGCAGCGCGATGTTGATGGAGCCGTCGCCGTTGACCAGGGTCTGACCCCCCTCGAGCACGCCCTGTTCGGTCTTGCCCCCGAAGCTCTGGCGTACACCCTTGGAGAACTTCTGGAACTTGGCGAGGTCCACCTGGCTGATGGCGTAGAGGACGATGAACAGCACCATGAGCAGCGTGATCATGTCGGCATAGGTGATCAGCCAACGTTCGTGGTTCTCGTGTTCCTCGTGCTCTTCGCGCTTCTTGCGGGCCATGACCGCTATGCCGCCTTCTCGTCCTCGAAGCCTTGGCGATCCTTCGGATCGAGGAAGGAGAGCAGCTTCTGCTGGACGATGCGGGGGTTGGCGCCGGCCTGGATCGAGACGACACCTTCGAGCACCAGCTCCATGTGGTGCACCTCGAGCTCGGTGACGCGGGCGATCTTCTTGCCCAGCGGCAGCCAGAACACGTTGGCGGTGAGCACACCACAGAGCGTCGCCACGAAGGCACCGGCGATGAGGTGGCCCAGCTTGTCGGGCTCGGACAGGTTCTCGAGGACGTGCACGAGACCCAGGACGGTGCCGATGATGCCCAGGGTGGGGGCGAAGCCGCCGAGGTTCTCGAACACCTTGGCGTGCGTCTTGCCCGTCTGCTTGCGGGAGTGGATCTCGGCCTCGAGTATCTCCCGCAGTTCCTCGGGGTCGGTGCCGTCGACCGCCAGTTCGATGCCCTTCTTCATGAAGGGGTCTTCCACGTTCTTGACGGCTTCCTCCAGGGCGAGGAGCCCCTCACGCCGGGCGGTGTCGGCGAACTCGACCACTTGGCGGATCGCTGCTTCGCTGTCGTGCGCCTTGGACATCAGGGCGTCCTTGAGGGCGGCGAGACCACCGGTGAAGTCCTTGAGCTGGCCGCACGCCATGCCCACGCCGAAGGTGCCCAGGAACACCAGCAGCATGGCCGGCGGAAGCAGGATGCCGGCGGGGTTCCCGCCCTCCATGATCATCGAGCCGAACACGGCCACGAGGGCCAGGCCGATTCCGGCCATCGTCCCCGGATCCATCTCAGTCCTCCTTCTGATCGTCGTCGTGATGTCCGACGACGCGCAGGGCCCTCAAGGCCGATGCGGAAGGAGGTGCCTCCAGGGCGGTGTTGGCCTTGGCCACCACCGAGGCCCGGAACACGCGGATGCGCTCGATGACGTCGTCAAGGCCTTCAGCAACCAGGTACTTGGCCCCGTCGACCAGCGTGATGACCGTGTCGGGGGTGACGTCGATCCGCTCGATCAGATCGGCGTTGATGGCGAAGGGTTGCCCGTTGAGGCGAGTGAGTTCGATCATTTGGTTTCCATCCTTGGAAGTACGGCCACCACTCCGTGGTCAGCCGCTGTAGTAGATCGTCGGGTTGGCCTCGGACTTGAGGACCAATCGGGTCATGGAAGCAATAGTGCGGTCGGACTAGCCAGGGAGGGGCGGGGCCGGTTTGTCCGGTTCCCCGCCCCTCAGCGGCCTCAACGCTTCAGCTGCACCAGTTCCTGCAGCAGCTCATCGCTGGTGGTGATGACCCGGCTGTTGGCCTGGAAACCACGTTGGGCGATGATCAGGTTCGTGAACTCCCGGGCGAGGTCCACGTTGGACATTTCGAGGGTCGAACCCGAGATCACGCCCCGGCCACCCGAGCCGGGAGTGCCGGTCTGGGCCAAGCCGGAGTTGACCGTCGTGCGGAACAGCGAGTCGCCGATGCGCTCGAGGCCGACGGGGTTGAAGAAGTTCGCCAGGGCGATCTGACCCAGCGGCTGGTTGCGGCCGTTGGAGAAGACGCCCGTGACCACGCCGTCGCTGCCGATGGTGAAGGACTGCAGGGAGCCCTGGGCGAAGCCGTCCTGGCTCAGTGCCGCCACCGAATTTCCCCCGGTGAACTGCGTGATGGCCGTCGGGGAACCGGCGGCGCCGAAGTTGAGGTTGATCGGATTGGGGAAGTTGGACGACGCCGAGAGGTCGAGCTGGAACCCCGAGGTGGTCAGCGCCCCGGTGGCCGGGTTGAAGTCGAGGGTCTGGCCGGGCGGGTTGACCACGGCGGTGATGGGGTTCCCGGCGGGATCAGTGGCGGTTGCGGAGATGCTCCACTTGTCCGCCGCGGTCTTGGTGAGCGAGAACGACACGGCCACCGGGGTGCCCTGCTGGTCGAACACGTTGATGCCGGTGACCACCGTGGTGCCAACGGCGGCGGCGGCGTCGAGGTTGCCCCCGATGGAGAGGGTGCCGGTCTCCTGCGGGGAGATCGTCTGCCCCAACGGCATGGTGATGTCGGTCACCGACGCGTTGGAGTTGAGGGCGCCTTGGGAGTCCGCCAGCCAGCCCTGCAGGATGGAGCCGTCAGGGGTCACGAGCCGGCCCACTGCGTCGAAGGAGAACGAGCCGGCCCGGCTGTAGAGCTGCTGGCCGCCCTTGCGCAGGGTGAACATGCCGTCGCCCTGGATCGACAGGTCGGTGGCCCGACCGGTCGCCTGGGAGGCGCCTTGGGAGAAGCTCGACTGGATGCCGGCCACCTTGACACCCAGGCCGACCTGGCCGGCGTTGGTGCCGCCGATATTGGACGTGGGCACGCCGGCACCGTTGATGGACTGGGACAGCAGGTCGGCGAAGAGCATGCTCGACGTCTTGTAACCGATGGTGTTGACGTTGGCGATGTTGTTGCC
>JANMIX010000529.1:0-1929 GCA_031376015.1 Acidimicrobiia bacterium
CACCTCGACCGACACCCGAGCAGCTACGGCGGCCACGGCGGTGGCCGCCGCCCGGCTGGCGGTGCGCTGCACCACCACGTCGAGGTGCGTCACCCCGTCGCGCCGAAGGCCGGCGAGCACCGTCGCCGGCCGGGCTCGGCCGTCGAGCACCAACACGGCGCCGCCGCCGCGCTGCCACAACCGGGCACCAGCGCCGAGGTCGACCACCCCTGGCACCGCCGGGCGCCCCGCCGCGCCCACCACCATGGCGGCGACCGCCAACCCCAGCCCGAGCCGCCGCCAACCGGCCCGGCGGGCGAGCGCCACCAGCACCACCGCGGGCACGAGCACGGCGACGTGCGCCGCCCTCAGTTCGCCGAGCGGGGCCCACGCCGTCCCCCGGGCAACCAAGGCCAGCCAGGCCAGCAGGACGCGGGTAGGAAGGTGGGCGACGGCCGCGATGGCCGGCCCGGTCAGGCCTCCCACCGCGCCGGCCACGAGGCCCCACATCATCAGCGGCCCCGCCGCCGGAACCGCCAGCAGGTTGGCCAGCAACGAACCGGCGGGCACCGACCCGAACGTGCTCACCAGCAGCGGCGCCACGGCCACTTCGGCGGCGAGGCTGACCCCGACGCCCGCCGCCAGAGGGCGCGGCCCGGGCAGCGCGGCGGTGATGCGGGGACCGAGCAGAAGGATCCCCGCCGACGCCGCGACCGACAGTTGAAAACCGAGCGCACCGGCGAGAAGGGGGTCGAGCACCAGCAGGCTCGTCACTCCCAGCGCCAGGGTTCGCAGACCCGAGGCCTCACGCCCCAGTCCCTGAGCGGTGACAGCCCAACTGGCCATGGCCACGGCGCGCAGCACCGACGGTTCGGGGCCCATCACCAGCACGAAGACTCCCAGCAGGGCGGCGGTGCTGAGCCAGCGCAGCCCCACTCGTAGCCGTCGCAGCAACGGACCGGCCAGCGCCGCCACGAAGGCGAGGTTCTGCCCGGAGACCACCAACAGGTGGGTGAGTCCGGCCCCGCGGAAGTCGTCCACCTGGGCGGCGCTCTCGCCCCGGTCGTCGCCCAGCACCACCCCGAGGAACAGGCCCCGTTCTGCCTCCGAGAGCACCGAGGTACTGCGCACCAAGGTGGCGCGAACGGCAGTGGCCCACCGCCACGGAATGACGCCGGCATCGATAGGCACCGCGGCAGTGATGCGCAACGCGCCGGCGACGTGGGGCGCACGGCGCGCCGCGCCTGGCGCGAGCGCGGTCACCGAGCCCTCGACCCGCAACCGGGCCCCGGGTTCGGCCGCGCCGAGCACCTCTGACGGCGGGCCCGAGGCTCGGGCCAGCAACTGATGCGAGGGCCCGCGCACCACTGCCTCGATGGTGCCCGACGTCGAGTTCCTCGGCGCTTCGAGCAGCGTGACCGTGGCCGTGAGCGGCCCTCGCGACACGCCCTGGCGGCCGTCGACATCGCTCACCGCGTGGGCGGCGGTGAGCAGGGCGACAGCCAGCCAGATCAGCGGAACCCGCCGGGCACAGAACGCCACCAGCACCGCCAGCACGGCAAGACCCAACGGAGGGGCGTGACCGGTGGCGGCGCCGGCCGCCGCGCCCAGCCAGGCCAGCAGGCCCAGCATCACCGCCTGGCCGTCGCTCATGACCGCGAACGGTGCCAACTCGCCCCCAGGAAGGCGCGAGACGGCGGTAGGGTCCACAACGAACCCGGCAGATGCCGGCCACTCAGGAGGAGTCGATGGTTCACACGTGCCCAAGATGCGAGCTGCGCTTCACCAACGACGCAGAGCTGAAATACCACTTGGGGGTTGATCACCACGCGGACCCGACCTCGTTCGAACGGTTCCACTACAAGCCCGCCTCTACCCGGCCAAAGGGGCGCCGCTATCTGGTGGTGGCCAACCAGACCCTCGGGGATGAAGCGCTCGTGACCGCCATCC
>JANMIX010000258.1:0-1679 GCA_031376015.1 Acidimicrobiia bacterium
GAGGCACTGGTCATCACCCACACACCTCCCCGATGCCGGTTCTGGAACCTGAACCTGTGGAACCCGTACATGGCGGGCTACCACGCCGAGTACGAACCGTCGTCGTTGAATCACGGTTCGGCGGTGCCCAATCGGGACGGCACCATCACCGTCGTCATCTCCCGCACCCTCGGGACCCACCCCAACGCACTGTCCACCCATGGTCACGGGGGCGGCATGCTCGCCTTTCGCTGGTTCCAGGCCGATCACGTTCCGGCGACGCCGGTGTGCCAGGTGATGTCGGTCGCGGATGCTCCCACCGCCCCCACCTGAGGCCCGCTAGGTCTCCGCCGGCAGGTCGTAACGGGCCATGTAGGGCGCGTACAGGGCGCGGGCGGTGTCCTCGTCGATCCCCGTGTCGGCCAGGGTGTAGCGGTGCGGCCCTCCCCGTCCCTGCGGCTTGGCCGCCAGGTAGGAACGCATGGCGCTCTCGGCCTCGGGGGTCAGGTGGAGTCCCAGCGATTCGTAGAGGCCGTGCATCGTCGGCCACGGGACCTCGACGAGGTCGTGGTAGCGGACATGGAGGACCTGATCCTCGCTCAGCAGTCCGGCCGCCTGCTGTTGTTCGAGGAGGTCGAAGACCATGGCCGTGCCGTGCACCGCGGCATTGACCACGTCGGTGTGGGGCACATGGTCGGTGTGGCGCCACATCAGGGTCTCCATGAGGCTGACCAGTGAGGGCAGGACCTTGAGCGGATCCCGGTGGGTGATCACGACACGGGCATCGGGGTACTCCGCCAGATAAGCGGGCAGGCGAGACAGGATGCCGGGCCACTTCAGCACCCAGCGGTCGGCATCCATCGAACGGCGTTGCAGGATCTGCAGCGTCGCCCGATGGAGGCGCATGGCCGGCGTCAGGTCGGCGGTCACGAAGTGCCGGGTGTAGCTCGGCACGTGGTACTGCCCCATGAACTGGTCCGACAGGAAGGCGGGCAGCACCAGCGAGCCGTCCTCGGCCGGCACGGCTCCTCCGTTCTCGTGCATGGCGGCGTATTCCGGTGTGACCTCGTTCCAGAAGACGCCGTACTCCTGCTCGGCCGCGGCCAACGCGGGCGCCGTGTCGCCATCACCGCTCAAGGGGTGACCCTCCGAAGGGCAGGGGTGCAACGATTCCCACGTGGCCAGCGCCCGATGGGCGGGGTCCTGGGCCAGCAACTCGTGCAGGATCGAGGTGCCCGAACGCCCGGTGCCACAGATCAGCACCGGCGCTTCGATGCGCGTCTGGGCCAGGGTGCGATCGCGGCGGTGCGCATCGGTGATCCACAGCCGGTTGCGCAGCGAACGAACTACCTCGTTGCGCGCCATCAGCCGTCCGACCAGGTGGAGGCGGGCTTGCTCACGCAGATCGTCGGTCAGCAACCCGAACGGCACCTTCCAGGCGTCCTCGCCGAAATCGCAGGGGCCACCCGCCGCCGACACTGCGGCGGCCAGGAGATCGTCATCGTCGAGACTTACGAGCCGGGCCGGGTCACCCAGATGCGTCCCGAAGGCATTGAGTTCGGTGACCCACTTCGGCCGTGTGCGAGCGGTAGTGCTTGACCCCATGGCTGCACTCCTACCAGAGTCGCCCCATGACCGGGGAGGACGACGCAGAACCCGGACCCGACGCTGAGGCGTGGGACCGCTTCAGCTTGACCCTG
>JANMIX010000267.1:0-1632 GCA_031376015.1 Acidimicrobiia bacterium
CGGCGCGGCCCTCTTGGGCCAAGGCCGCCTCGACCGCCAGTTGATCCACGAAGTCGTTCATTGGGTCGCCGTTGTGGCCCTTCACCCAGCGGAAGCTCACGTCGCCGCGGGCCAGGACCAGGTCGATGAAGGGCTCCCACAGGTCGCGGTTCTTCACCGGTTGACGTTGGCTGTTGCGCCAGCCGTTCCGATGCCAACCCGCATGCCAGCGGTTCTTGAAGCAGTTCACGACATAGGTGGAGTCCGACACCACCATCAACGGACCCGACAGCGCCTGCACCGCCTGGAACGCCGCCATGATCTCCATCCGTTGATTCGTGGAGTGCGCTTCCACGCCCGATTCGAACGGTCCGTTGGGCACCGCCCACGCCCACCCACCGGGGCCGGGGTTGCCCGAACACGCGCCGTCGGTGAACACCTCCAGTGATTGCTCCACGGGAAGTTGCTAGCACCGCGTGGTTACCGGCCAGGAACCTGCGAGCATTGAGGCATGACGACGATCGACGGGTTCGTACACCAGCTTCCCGACGTCGACCCCGAGGAGACCCAGGAATGGCTCGACTCTCTCAGCGCGGTGGTCGACGAACATGGCAAGACCCGCGCCCGCTTCCTCATGTCGAAGCTCATCGAGCGCGCCCGGGAACTCCAGGTCGGCCATCCGGCCACCGTGAGCACTCCGTACGTGAACACCATCGGCTCCGAGCAGGAGCCATGGTTCCCCGGCGACGAGGACATCGAGCGCCGCATCCGCGCCTACATCCGCTGGAACGCGGCGGTCATGGTGGTGAAGGCCAACAAGCACGCCGAGGGCATCGGTGGCCACCTGAGCACCTTCGCCTCCTCGGCCAGCCTCTACGAGGTCGGCTTCAACTGGTTCTTCCGTGGCAAGGAGGACGGCCAGGCCGGCGACAGCGTGTACATCCAGGGCCACGCCGCTCCCGGGATCTATGCCCGGGCGTACCTCGAGGGCCGGCTCGACGAATCACAGCTCGACGGGTTCCGGCGCGAGATCGGCGGCGGCGGGCTGTCGTCGTATCCGCATCCACGACTCATGGCCGACTTCTGGGAGTTCCCCACGGTGTCGATGGGGCTGGGGCCGCTGTCGTCGATCTACCAGGCCCGCTTCAACCGCTACCTCCATCACCGCAAGATCGACGACACCTCCGCCAGCCGCGTCTGGTGCTTCCTGGGTGATGGCGAGTGCGACGAGCCCGAGACGCTGGGATCGATCTCGCTGGCCGCCCGCGAAGGTCTCGACAACCAGACCTGGGTGGTGAACTGCAACCTGCAGCGCCTCGACGGCCCCGTGCGAGGCAACGGCAAGATCATCCAGGAGCTCGAGGCGGTGTTCCGCGGCGCGGGCTGGAACGTGATCAAGGTCGTGTGGGGATCGGCCTGGGACAAGTTGTTGGCCAAGGACAAAGACGGCGTGCTCCTCAACAAGATGAACACGACCGTCGACGGTGAGTTCCAGAAGTACTCCGTCGAGACCGGCGCCTACATCCGCGAGCACTTCTTCGGCCCCGACCCGCGGCTTCGCAAGTTGGTCGAGGACATGACCGACGATGAGCTTCGCTGGCTGCCCCGCGGTGGCCACGACTACCGCAAGCTCTACGCCGCCTACAAGGCCGC
>JANMIX010000296.1:0-1860 GCA_031376015.1 Acidimicrobiia bacterium
CGAACCGTGTTCGGTCTTCCCCGCCTGGAGGTGCTCGACCGTCTCCCCGACGGGCGCTTCCTGGTGGCACCGGTCGCCGGTCCCCAGCGGGGCTCGATGTTCGTGATCGGCGAGTCCCGGCGGGAAGCGGAGGCAGCCCGGATGGGCTACCTGGGTCATGGCGGGCACCGCAACGGCGACCCCCGGCGCGTGCCGGCCGGGGGTCGTCCGGGGGGCGGGCCGGCCCCCGGCCTGGAGCGCGCCGATCGCCGGCGCTTCGGCGTGGCGGCCCAGCAGCGCGCCGAGGTGTTGCTCGAGTCGCTGCTCGATCCGGTGCAGCTGCGGCAGTGGCGGCGACACCGCCAGTTCTGGGTCCCCACGCCAAAGGGGCCTGTGAGGCTGGGACGGCCCCACGACCTGCGGTTGCGCGTCAGCGTCCGGGAGGAGTGGTCGCTGTGCGTCGTGCCCCAGGGGGAACTCCCTCTGGCCGACCAGTGGGCCAACCTCCTGCTGGTGTTGTCGGTGATGCCCGAACGCTTTTTCGCGGTCGCCAACGTGCAGGGCCGCAACCTGGCGCCATCTGCTCCCCATCCACTCTGAAGGATCCTTGCACGAACACCCGTTCGGAACTACGTTGTTGTCATTCGCAAGGCGCTCCCCTCGAGGGTGTCCTTGAGTGACACACCCCCTGAAGAGACTCGGACGAGAACCTTCCCGGACACCCCGGGAGTGCGAACGAAAGGAAGCCCAGTGGAGCGAGACAAGGCACTCGACATGGCCATGGCCAGCATCGAGAAGCAGTACGGCAAGGGCGCAGTGATGAAGATGGGCGACAAGGGCGTGGTCGCCCTCGAGACCGTGTCCACCGGGGCACTGGCGCTCGATCTCGCGCTGGGTGTCGGTGGCTTGCCCCGTGGTCGAGTCATCGAGATCTTCGGCCCCGAGTCCTCGGGCAAGACCACGCTGGCCCAGCACGTGGTGGCCGAGGCGCAGCGCAACGGTGGCATCTGCGCCTACATCGACGCCGAGCACGCCCTCGATCCCGCATATGCCCGCAACATTGGCATCGACATCGATCAGTTGCTCATCTCCCAGCCCGACACCGGCGAGCAGGCCCTCGAGATCACCGACATGCTGATCCGCTCCGGGGCGCTCGACGTGGTTGTCATCGACTCGGTGGCCGCCCTCACGCCTCGGGCCGAGATCGAAGGGGAGATGGGCGACACCCATGTGGGCCTGCAGGCCCGTCTCATGTCCCAGGCGCTGCGCAAGCTCACCGGCAACCTCAGCAAGTCGAACACCATCTGCATCTTCATCAACCAGTTGCGGGAGAAGATCGGGGTGATGTTCGGCTCACCGGAGACCACTCCGGGTGGCCGGGCGCTCAAGTTCTACAGCTCGGTCCGTCTCGACATCCGCCGTATCGAATCCATCAAGGACGGTGCCGAGATCGTCGGCAACCGCACCCGGGTCAAGGTGGTGAAGAACAAGGTGGCCCCGCCCTTCCGGCAGGCCGAGTTCGACATCATGTATGGCAAGGGCATCAGCCGCGAGGGTTCGCTGCTCGACGTGGGTGTCGACTTCGGCATCGTGAAGAAGTCGGGGGCCTGGTTCACCTACGACGGCGAGCAGCTGGGCCAAGGGCGGGAGAACGCCAAGAAGTTCCTCGCCGACAACGTGGAGGTCCTCATGGACATCCACGCCAAGGTCCTCTCTGAGGTCGGCCTCGGCGGCACCGACACCCCCCGCGACGAGATGTCCTACGTGGCCGCCGAGCCAAACACCCGGACCGACGGGGGGCCTCACTCCCCGCTTGATCCCCCCCCCCCCCCAGGACCGGCCGGCGCGTTGCGCCGGCCGTTTCCAATTGCTCAATTTGCG
>JANMIX010000354.1:0-3902 GCA_031376015.1 Acidimicrobiia bacterium
TCGCCGGACCGGCGCCGGCCGTTTCCAATTGCTCAATTTGCGTCAATATGAGCGAGAGAGGCAGGACTGGCCGGTATATACGGCGAACATTTTCAGGCAGTCCGTGGGTACTGCGACCCGCCTCAGAGGAGCCCCGATGGAGACGTTGAAGGTATCGACGAAGTCGAACCCGAACTCGGTCGCGGGCGCGATGGCAGGTGCGGTCCGCACGGCTGGCATCGTCGAGGTGCAGGTGGTGGGCGCCGGTGCGCTCAACCAGGCCATCAAGGCGGTGGCCATCGCCCGAGGGTACGTCGCCGCCTCCGGCATCGATCTGGTCTGCGTGCCCACCTTCGCTGACATCGTCATCGACGGCGAACGACGCACGGCCATCCGTCTCTCCATCGAGGACCGCACCCGCTCGACGCGACCCGAACCGTTGCCCGCCCCCACCGGGGCCGACGTGCCCGAGTTCGCACCGTCGTTCATTCACCCGCGTACGGGCACTTCGGCCAACTGAGCGGCGCCCTCTAACCTGCGGGCTGTGCCCCGGAGTTACCTGATCCGCACCTACGGGTGTCAGATGAACGAACACGACTCCGAGCGCATCGCGGGCCTGCTCGAAGCCGACGGGTTGGTGCCGGCCCTCGACGAGGCGAGTGCCGACGTCATCGTGCTCAACACCTGCTGTATTCGCGAGAACGCCGACAACAAGCTCTACGGCAAGTTGGGTCACCTCAAGTCGAAGAAGGCCGAACGCCCCGACCTGCAGATCATGGTGGCGGGGTGCCTGGCCCAGAAGGACCGTGACGACGTGCGTGCGCGCGCCCCGCACGTGGATGTGGTGCTGGGTACCCACAACGTGCACCGCGCCGCTGCGCTGCTGCAGCAGTCGGCTGCCGGCCCCCTCACCGAGATCTGGGATGCCACCGACCCCACCGACGACGAGGCCTTCCCCTCGGCGTTGCCCGTGCACCGGGAAGTGCCTTGGGCGGCCTGGGTGACCATCCAGATCGGTTGCGACAACTCCTGCGCCTTCTGCATCGTCCCCTCCGTGCGCGGGCCAGAGATCAGCCGTCCGCTGGAGGGCATCGTGGCCGAGGTGGAGCGCCTGGCCGCCGACGGCGTGGTGGAGGTCACGTTGCTCGGCCAGAACGTGAACTCCTACGGCCGTGACCTCACCGGTCGCGGTCCGCTCTTCGCCGAGTTGCTCCGAGCCGTTGGCGCGGTGCCTGGCATCCGCCGGGTCCGCTTCACCAGCCCGCACCCCAAGGACCTGCGGCCCGAGACGATCGCGGCCATGGCGGAGACCACGACCGTGGCGCCGCACCTGCATCTGCCGCTGCAGTCGGGCAGCGATCGCGTGTTGAGCGCCATGCGGCGCGGTTACACCGCCGAGCGCTACCTCTCCCGGCTGGCCGCCGCTCGTGTTGCGGTCGAGGACCTGGCGGTGAGCACCGACATCATCGTGGGCTTCCCCGGCGAGAGCGACGACGACTTCGAGCGCACCCTCGAGGTGGTGGCCACCGCCGCCTACGACAGCGCCTTCACCTTCATCTTCAGCCCGAGGGGAGGGACCCGTGCGGCCACCATGACCGCCGAGTTCGTGGCACCCGAGGTGGTCGGCGAGCGATTCGAGCGGTTGCGGGTGGTGGTCGAGCGCAGCGCACTGGCTCGGAACCAGGCCCGGGTCGGCCGGGTGGAGGAAGCCATCGTGGAAGGCCCCTCGAAGCGTGACCCGGCCATGACCTCGGCCCGTACAGGCCAGAACAAGCTGGTCCACTTCGCCGCCGACCGGCCTCTGCGGGCCGGCACGTTCGTGGAGGTGGCCATCACCGGCGCGGCACCGCATCACCTCATGGGTGAGTTGCACGCCGTGACCGCCGCCCCCACGTGGCGCACCCGCATCCCCGTCGCGGCCGGTTGATCACGGTCCGTTCGCTCGCCATCGACTCCTTCACCGGCCGGTTGCTGGTGCAGGAACTGGCCGAGGATCTCGCCACCCGCTACGCGGTGGCGCCTGACACGGCCTCGGCGTCCTTCTTCGAGCACTACCTCGGCGAGATCAGTCCGTCGCACACCTCGGCGCCTGCAGGCGCCTTCCGCGTCGCGTACGTAGGCGAGGTGCCCGCCGCTTGCGGCGCCCTACGGCCCTTCGCCGCCGAAGGCACCGCAGAGATCAAGCGAATGTTCGTGCGCCCCCCGTTCCGGGGCCGTGGACTGAGCCGTCGAGTCCTCGTCGACCTCGAAGGCGAGGCGCGGGCGCTCGGCTACCACGAGGTCGTCCTGGAGACCGGCATCCGCCAGCCCGAGGCGATCGCGCTCTATGAATCGGCTGGCTACACCCGGATTCCCAACTACGGCAAGTGGGAGGGCAACGACCTGTCTCGTTGCTACCGCAAGGTCCTCGGATGACGACGCCAGCGCGGCCCGGGCCGGCCTTGGCCATCGTGGGTGTCACCGCGTCGGGCAAGTCGGCACTGGCCATGGCGCTCGCCCGCCGGCATCCCGACATCGAGCTGGTGTCCGCCGATTCGATGCAGGTGTACCGGGGCATGGACATCGGCACCGCCAAGCCGACCGCCACCGAGCGCGCCGAGGTGCCCCATCACCTGCTCGACGTCGCGGAGCCCTGGGAGGACTACTCCGTCGCCCGCTTCCAGTCCGACGTCGCCGCCGCCTTCGCCGCCATCGCCGCACGGGGACATCGGGCGGTGCTGGTCGGGGGCACCGGCCTGTATCTGCGGGCCGCCGTCGACGATCTGGAGATCCCGGGGCAGTGGCCCGAACTGGCTGCGGCACTGGCCACCGAAGCCGCCGCCGGGCCCGAGGCCGTGGCGGCCCTGCACCACCGGCTGGCCACGCTCGACGCCACCGCCGCATCCAGGATGGAGCCTTCCAACCGGCGCCGAATCGTGCGCGCCCTCGAGGTGACCCTGGGCAGCGGCCGGCCCTTCTCCTCCTTCGGTCCGGGACTCGCCGCCTACCCGCCTCGGCCCTTCCCTCTCGTGGGTCTGGACCCGGGACGCGAGGCCGCGGTGACGCGGCTCGAAGCCCGGTTCGCGGCCCAGATGGAGGCCGGCTTCCTCGAGGAGGTGCAGGCGCTCGCCCGCGCCCCGCGGGGGCTGTCGCCCACCGCCCGGCAGGCGCTCGGTTATCGCGAGCTGCTGGCCCACGTCGAGGCCGGCGCACCCCTGAGGGAGTGCGTCGAGCGGGCCATTCTCCGCACCCGGCAGTTCGCCCGCCGGCAACGTTCCTGGTTCCGACGCGACCCCCGCATCACCTGGATCGATCCGCGCCGGGACATTGCCTCGACAATGACGTTTCTGGATGCCCTCATCGACGGGCAGACTTGAGCCGTGTTCTCACTGACCAAGCACCACGGGCTGGGCAACGACTTCCTGGTGCTGGTCGACGAGAACGGCACCCGGACCATCGATGCCGACCTGGCCGTGCGCCTCTGTGACCGCCACCGCGGGGTGGGCGCCGATGGACTGCTGCGCGTCACCCGCGACACCGGCGGGCTCGACCTGGTGATGGAGTTGCGCAACGCCGACGGCACGTTGGCCGAGATGTCGGGCAACGGCATCTCCTGCCTGGTCCAGGCCGCCGTGCTGGCCGGGCTGTGCGCCGGACCGAGGGTCGAGGTGCGCACCGACGCGGGGCCAAGGGCGGTGGAGGTGGCACCGACGGAGGCACCCCAGGTGCACCTGATGACGGTCGACATGGGTGACGCCGTGGTGGGCGACGCCGACCCGCAGTGGGTCGGGGAGGGAGTGCGTCGGGCCGTACGGGTCGACACCGGCAACCCCCACCTCGTGCTGGAGGTCGACGATCCGGCCCGCATGGATCTGGTGTCGCTCGGCGCGGCCGCCAACCGGGCCGTGCCCGGTGGGATCAACGTCGAACTGCTGGCTCCCCGC
>JANMIX010000378.1:0-2494 GCA_031376015.1 Acidimicrobiia bacterium
CCTTGGCCGCCCGCAGCGCCAGCGAGTCGAGGTCGGCGGCAAGGTCGGCGAACTTGTCGGCCACCTTCGCATCGTCGACCCGTTCGGCGATGCGGTGCACCTCCTCGAGCGAGCGGCACCGGCCCAACCACTTCTCGGCCCAGTTGGGGAGCCCCCGGCTGGGACGGCGGTGCACCTCCAGCAGGTCGCGCGGGTCCACCGAGTCGGGGCTGACAGCGAGGCGCAGGTAGGCCAGCGCGGCGCGGGCGCCGAGCCGGTCGAGCACCTCGGGGCCCAGCGCCGAGTCGAGCGGGATCCCCCGTTCGGCCAGTGCGACCTGGGGGGCGAGGAGCAGCGAGTTGACCCGGGTGAGGACGGCCATCTCCGTGGCCGTGGCGCCGGGAAGGGCCAGCCACTCCTCCACCACATCGGCCAGCGCCGTGGCACCCAGGGCGACGTCGTGTTCGATCAGGCGGAGGGCGTCGGGGGCGTCGGACACGTCGGGCCCGGCCACGATGACCTTGTCGACGCGGCGATGGTTGTACGACAGGAGCGTGCCGGCGGCCCTGGTGATCGGCGCCGCGCAGCGGTAGTTCACCTCCAGGGCGGTGGCATGGGCGCCGGGGAACCATTCGGCGAAGTCGATGAGGAACCCCGGGTCGGCGCCGGCGTGGCCGTAGATGGTCTGGTCGTCGTCGCCCACGCCGAACACGTCGAAGGTGGGACACGACAGCAGACGGACCAGCAGCACGTGGGCGGGCGTGAGGTCCTGGAACTCGTCGACGAGGAGGTGCCGGTGATCGGCCTGCGCGGCGCGCCGGAACTCGCCGTCGTGCAGCAGCAACTCGACGGCACGGTAGACCTGCTCGTCGAAGTCGACCGCACCCCGGCGGGCCAGTTCGGCCCGGTAGGGGTCGAAGATGGCGGCCAGGCCTTCGGCCTCGCCCTCGAGGTCGGCCTCGACCTCGTCGGGGGCGCGCAGCCCGAGGCGGATGAGCGAGAGGCCGTCGAGGTAGGGGGCGAGCGGGTCGGTGTTGACGCGCCTGGCCCGCCGGGGCAGCAGACCCTCGACGATCGTGCGGACCTCCCGCTCGTCGAGCACGGTGGGCCGCCGGCCCAGCCCACGCTCGAGCAGCGCGAAGCCCCACGCGTTCAGCGTCTGGATACGCCCGCCGGTGCCCTGGGTGCGCGCCGCCATCTCCTCGCGCGCTTTTCGGTTGTAGGCGACGGCCAGCACGCTGCGGCGTTCGTAGCCGCGGGCCTCGAGCACATGGCGCAGCCGCGCGGTGAGCACCCGCGTCTTGCCCGAACCCGCAGGAGCGATGACCCGCAACGGTCCGGCACCGTGGGCGACAGCCGCCAGTTGGTCGGGAGCCAGCGCGGCGGTGGGTGGTGCCGGGGCCGGCACGACGGAGAGCGAGCCCGCCTCGACCGACTCGTGGTGCACCAGCGCCAGCGAGGCCGACAGGGCATCGCCCCGGGGGCCACCGTCGATCCAGACGGCGCGCCCGTCGCCCAGGATCACGTCGCCCGCACCGGTGTCGTCGGCCCGGGCGCCGAGACGGATGGCCTTGCGGGTCCACCACCACACCGGTTCGCCCTCACGGGCGTCGTAGTTGTTGGCCCACAGCAGGTAATGCAGGCGATCCCACCACGGCTCGAAGGCGGCCCCGACCCGCCAGGGCACCACCGGGTGCGCCCGGGGGGCGCGGAACGCTGCGGGGTCGGCGAGGACCTCGACCACGACGGGAGTGCGATTTGCCCACGCCTCGTGCAGTCGCAGCACCAGATGCTCCGGGTCGGCCACCGCCGCCTCGGCGAGCACGAGACGCTCCGAGCCGGCCCACGGCGCCGGCGCCGGCGCGCCCGCCGCCACCAGCACGCCCCGCCCGAGCTCGGCAGGACCCGGCACGCCGGAGGCGGTCATCGGATCGGGGAGGCCGGTGCGACCTGGGTTCCCGCAGCGCGCACGGACGCGGCGCGCGCGGCAGGTCGGCGGAGCGGGCGGGGGCCGGAGAGGCCAGCGGACGTCATCGTTGGAGGACCCTAGCGAGGGGGTGTGGCGTCCATGACCGTCACCGCCCGCCCCGGCCCGCTCGCACGGCCTACTGTCCGCCTCCATGGCCGGCTACGACGAGTTTGGACTGTTCCACGAGAACGCGGCCGAGGCCGGCCTCGCCTGGGACGGGCCACCGCTGGTGTCCCGGGTGGCGGCGCCAGGGTTGAGCGCTCTGCGGTGGGGCGCACCGGAACAGGCGGCCGAGATCGTGTTCCTCCACGGCGGCGCCCAGAACGCCCACACCTGGGACACCGTGGCGCTGGCCCTCGGCCGGCCGGTGCTGGCCATCGACCTGCCGGGTCACGGTCGCTCCTCCTGGCGCGACGACCACGCCTACCACCCCCGGGCCATGGCCCCTGCGGTGGCCGGCGCCATCGAGACGCTGGCCGCCGACGCCCGTTTGGTCGTGGGGATGTCGCTGGGTGGGCTCACCTCGATCGCGGTGGCCGAGGCCCG
>JANMIX010000383.1:0-7711 GCA_031376015.1 Acidimicrobiia bacterium
GGCCACCGATCGGCGTCGAGCCCAGGAACAGGATGGTGTACAGGGCCATCACCCGTCCACGCATGGCCGGCGCCGAGCCCAGTTGCATCACCGCCATCGACCCCGACAGGAAGGCGATGCCGGCGGCGCCGGCGAAGGCGCCGGTCACCGCGGCCGACACCGGCGTGGGGGCGAGGGCGACGGCGGCGCTGGCGAACCCGAGGGCGATGCACGACGACGCCAGGAAGCTGTTGGACAGCGTCGGGCGCCGGGCGATCGACAGCGAACCGATCAGCGATCCGACGCTGAACACGGTGGTGATGAATGCGTAGGTCGTCTCGTTGCCCCCGAGCTCGTGCTCGGCCAGCAGAGGCAGCAGCACCTGCCAATTGAACGACATGGTGGCGACCACCGCCATCATCGTGACCGTGAGGCGCAGGTCGGCGGACCGCCACACATAGCGCAAGCCCTCGCGGACCTGGCCCTTGCCCTTGGGCGCCCGTGGTGCGGCATAGAGCCGGTCGGGATCCAGCATCTTCAGCGCGTAGAGCACCGCCAGGAAGGAGATGCCGTTGACGATGAAGCACCAGCCGATGCCCACCGTGGCCACCAGCACCCCGGCGACAGCAGGGCCGATGACGCGGGCGCCGGTGATCATGGCGCTCACCAGGCTCACGGCGTTGGCGGTGAGCTCGCTGGGCACCAACTCGGTGATCATCACCCGGCGGGCCGGGTTGTCGAAGGCGTTTGCGGTCCCGGTGAGGGCGGCCAGGAGGTAGACGCCGCCGACGGTGATTCGGTCGGCCAGCACGGCCCATCCCAGCACGAAGGCGAACAGCATCATGAGCGACTGGGAGATCATCATCAGCCGGCGTTTGTCGGTGCGATCGGCCAGAAGGCCTGCCCAACTGCCGAAGATCAGCACCGGCAGGAACTGGAAGCCGGTGGTGATCCCGAGATCGACCCCCGAGCCGGTGAGCCGCAGCACCAGCAGCGCCTGGGCGATGAGCTGCAGCCAGGTGCCGATCTGGCTGAGTCCCTGGCCGGCGAAGAAGACCCGGAAGTTGCGGACCTCGAAAGAGCGGAAGGTGTCGCGGGTGGCGCCCCGCAGGCGCTCGGTCATGGTCGCTCCCGCCCTTCGGTGATGGCCTCGAGGATCGGGATGGCCGCCTCGAGCACCGCTCGCTCGGTGGGGTCGAGATCGGCGAGACGCTGCGCCAGCCAGGCATCCTTTCGGGTGCGGTTGTCCTCGAGGGTGACGCGGCCCCGTTCGGTGAGATCGAGCCGGGTCACCCGGCGATCGTCGGTGTCGGGCGTCCGGGTCAGCAATCCCTGGGCGGTGAGGCCCTTGGCGATCTTGGTGATCATGGGTGACGACACCCGCTCGAGCTCCGCGAGTTCGCCGACCGTGACGGGACCGTGGTGCAGGACCGAGGCCAGGGCCGAAGCCTGGCTGGCGGTGAGATCCGGGCCGTTCTGCTGGCGCAGCTGGCGCACGAGGGGGATGAGCGCGAATCGGAACCGGGCGGCGAGCTCGTTGGTGGTTCCGGTCGTCGTGGGCATGAGCATATAGTTCACCAAGTTATGTAACTTGGCAACCTATTTTTCGGTGGCGTCAGTCACGGACGCGGCGGAACCTGCGCACCCTCCGGAGCAGCGCTCACCGCCGAGCGATACTGCACCTCCCACAGGATCAGTCCCTGGGGTGGCGCGACGGTGCCGGCGCGGGCCCGGTCGCCCTCACGCAGTACGGCGGTGAGGTCGCCGGGTCGGATGGTGCCCCGCCCCACGTCCACCAGGGTGCCGACCACAGAGCGCACCATCTGATGGCAGAAGGCGTTGGCTTCGATCCAGAACCGAAGGATCTCGCCGCCCCCGGGATGCGCCTCCCGCTCCCACCGGGCTTCGCGAACGGTCCGGACGAGCGATCTGGGCGGGGCACCGGGTTCCACCTTGGGGCGGCGACAGAAGGCGGAGAAGTCGTGTTCGCCGAGCAGCGGGTCACATCCCAGTCGCATCAGGCGCAGATCGAGGGGTTCGTCGACCCACCAGGCGGTGTGCGTCATCAGAGGATCGGCAAACGGGGAGCGCAGGATCGTGTACCGGTAGCGACGGGCGATGGCGTCGAAGCGGGCACTGAACCCCTCGGGTGCCACCTGCAGGTCCCGCACCGCCACCCGGGGAGCCAGTTGCTTGTTCAGCGAGCGCTGGAGGCGGTCGGCGTCGAACCGCTCGACCGAGGCGTCGAAGCTGATCACCTGGCCCCAGGCATGCACGCCCGCATCGGTGCGGCCCGCACAGGTGATGTCGACCGAGTGGCCCAGCGCCCGGACCAGTGCCTCCCGGAGCACCCCTGCCACGGTGGGTTTGCGCTGCCCGGACTGCAGGGCGAAACCGGCGAAGCCCTGCCCGTCGTAGGCCACCGTGGCCCGAACGCGCACCAGCGGCCCCGTCGGGGCCGCTGGTGAGACGTCGTCAGGAAAGAGGGTCACACGAATTCGATACGAGCCATCGGCGCGTTGTCGCCATGGCGGGGGCCGAGCTTGAGGATCCGGGTGTAACCGCCGTTGCGGTCGGCGTAGCGCGGCCCGATCTCGTCGAACAGTTTCGACGTCATCTCCCGATCACCCACGAAGGCCAGGACCTGACGCAGTTGGTGCACCCGCGTGTCGGGGTTGGCATGGGCTCGCTTGGCCTTGGTGACGCACTTCTCGGCGATGGGGCGCAGCGCCTTGGCCTTGGCCTCGGTGGTGACCAGACCCTCGGCGGCGACCAGCGATGCCACGAGGTTGGCCATCATCAGCCGTTGGTGGGCGGCGTCACCGCCGAAGCGGCGGGATTTGCGGGGGGTAGCCGGCATGGTGCTTCCTCAGTCCCTGACACGGAGCTGCAGGCCCCGCTCATCGAGCTTCTGCTTGACCTCGTCCAGCGACTTCTGGCCGAAGTTGGTGATGGCCAGCAGGTCTTCCTCGGTCTTGAGCAGCAGCTCGCCGATGCTGTTGACCTGCGCCCGCTTGAGGCAGTTGCGGGGACGCTCGGAGAGATCGAGGTCCTCGATGGGCAGCTCGAGGTCGGGCGAGCCGGAGGTGATCGTCGCCACTTCGCCGAGCTCGAGGCCCTGCGGGGCGTCGCTCATGTCGCGGACGAGCTCAACCAGCGAGGTGAGGGTGGCACCGGCGGAGGCCAAGGCCTCTCGGGGCGAGATCGACCCATCGGTCTCGATGTCGAGCACCAAGCGGTCGTAGTTGGTGTCCTGCTCGACCCGGGTGGGCTCCACGTCGAAAGCGACGCGCCGCACCGGCGAGAAGATCGAGTCGACCGGGATCACGCCGATGGTCTGCGAGGTCTTGTTGCGGTCGGCCGACACGTAGCCGCGGCCCTTGCGAACCGTGATGTCGATGGCGAGCCGGGCGCCCGAGGCCAGGGTGGCGATGTGGAGATCACCGTTGAGGATGTCGACATCGGCATGGGGGGCGATGTCCTTCGCCGTCACGTCGGTGTTCGCCCCGGTGGCCTTCACATCGAGGCGCAGGGTGATCTCCTCGTCGGAGTAGACGGTGAGCACCAGGTCCTTGAGGTTCAGGATGATGTCGGTGACATCCTCGGTCACCCCCTTGATGGTGGTGAACTCGTGCAGCGAGTCGTCGAAGCGCACCTGGGTGACCGCCGCGCCCGGGATGGACGACAACAGCGTGCGGCGCAGCGAGTTGCCGAGCGTGTGGCCGAAGCCAGGCTCGAGCGGGCTGATGGCAAACAACTGACGGTTGCCCTCCTGCTCGCTGATTGGTTCGACCGAAGGTCGTTGGATGACCAGCATGAAACGTGCTCCCTGTGGGGTGCGAGTGGGAACGGCTACTTGGAGTAGAGCTCGACGATGAGCTGCTCACGGACGGGCAGATCGATCTGCGCCCGCAGTGGCACCTCTCGTACGGTGACCTGGAACCCTGAGTCGCCGGTTTCGAGCCACTGGGGCGTCTGGCGATCGAGGGTGTCGAGGTTGTGTCGGACCACGATCATCGAACGGCCCTTGTCGCGCAGGCTGACGACGTCACCCTTGCGCAGGGTGTAGCTCGGGATCGTGACCCGGCGGCCGTTGACGGCGACGTGGCCGTGACGGACGAACTGGCGGGCCTGGGCCCGCGAGGCGCCCCAGCCGGCTCGGAAGGCGACGTTGTCGAGACGCAACTCGAGCATCTGCAGCAGCGTCTCGCCGGTGACACCCTGGCGGCGGTTGGCCTCGGCGTAGACCTTGCGGAACTGCTTCTCCATAAGGCCGTAGATGCGGCGGGCCTTCTGCTTCTCACGCAACTGGAGCAGGTACTCCGAGCCCTGACGCTGCCGATTCCGTCCGGCTTCACCCGGCGGGTAGGGACGGCGTTCGATCGGGCACTTCATCGAGTCGCACTTGGCGCCCTTGAGGTACAGCTTCATCCGCTCCCGGCGGCAGAGCCGGCAGACCGGACCGGTGTAACGAGCCATGGCGATCTACCTCAGACCCGGCGCCGCTTGGGAGGGCGGCAGCCGTTGTGGGGAACAGGGGTGACGTCTTTGATACCGGTGACCTCGATGCCAGCGTTCTGCAGCGAACGGATGGCCGTCTCGCGACCCGAACCGGGCCCCTTCACGACCACGTCGACCTTGCGGACGCCGTGCTCCATGGCCGCTCGGGCCGCCTTCTCCGCGGCCATCTGTGCGGCGAAGGGTGTCGACTTACGCGAACCCTTGAAGCCGACGTTGCCCGCCGACGCCCAGGAGAGGACGTTGCCCTCCTGATCGGTGATGGAGACGATGGTGTTGTTGAACGACGACTTGATGTGGGCGACGCCGTAGGTGACGTTCTTGCGCTCACGCTTACGGGGTCGACGCCCACCGGGTTTGGGTTTTGCCACTGGTCAGCTACCTCTACTTCCGGGCCTTCTTCTTCCCCGCGACCGTCTTCTTTGGTCCCTTGCGGGTGCGTGCGTTGGTCTGGGTGCGCTGTCCACGCACCGGCAGGCCCTTGCGGTGGCGGAGACCCTGCCAGCAGCCGATCTCCATCTTGCGGCGGATGTCGGCCTGCACGTCGCGGCGAAGATCGCCCTCGACCTTCAGGTTGTTGTCCACGAAGGTGCGGATCCGGCTGACCTCTTCATCGGTGAGGTCCCGGACCCGGGTGTCGGCGTTGAGACCGAGTTCGTTGATGAGCTTCAGGCTGGTGGTGCGACCGATCCCGAAGATGTAAGTGAGGCTGATCTCCAACCGCTTCTCACGGGGGATATCGACGCCGGCGATTCGTGCCATCTATTTGCTCTCCCTAGCCCTGGCGCTGCTTGTGGCGTGCGTTCTCGCAGATGACCATGACCCGGCCGTGCCGGCGAATCACCTTGCATTTGTCGCACATCTTCTTGACGGACGGCTTTACCTTCATCGCAGACCTCTGACCGTCGGGTGGGCCGACGTCACTTGTACCTGTAGGTGATCCGACCTCGGCTGAGGTCATAGGGGGTCAGCTCAACTTGCACGCGGTCGCCGGGGAGGATGCGGATGTAGTGCATCCTCATCTTCCCTGAGATATGGGCCAGCACTTTGTGGCCATTCTCGAGCTCGACGCGGAACATGGCGTTCGGCAACGGCTCGACCACCGTTCCCTCGAGAACGATCGCGTCTTCCTTGGGCTTGGGCAGAACTGACCTCCGAAAACTGCTGAGCGTGCTTGCTCTTCGACGACGGCGCGCGAGGCAATAGCCGGGCGCAAGCCGAGGGGAGAGACTAGCGCGCGCTTCTGCTGCGTCCAACTCCGGTATCCGGGGCCTGTCGGGGCCTGTGGGTGGGCGGTGTGGCGCGCTGGCGCGCCTCGAAGCTAGCTCCCGGCCGAGAACCCCCGCTCGACGGCCCCGAGGTCGCAACGGGCGATCCCGTCGCCATCGCCGTCACTGGGCCGGCGCCGGACCTGCTCGTCGTACTCCGAACACGATCGGGTCCCCGGGCCCGCGTCTCCGCCCGGATTGGCGGGGTTGGCGCTGTCGATGGCGGGGCTGGAACGGGCCGGTTGCATCACCGGGAGGCCGGCCGCGCCGTTGCGTAGCGGCCCCAGTTGGGCGTCTCGGCCCACCATGAGCCCGACGCGGTTCCCGCCGAGCGAACAGCTGTCTTCACCGATCAGGTTGTAGCCGCGCAAGGTGACTGGTCCGGCGCAATCCGTGTTGATGCCCGGTTCCCTGGCGCGGTTCCCGGACAGGATGGAATTGGCCAAATGCACCGAATCGCTGGCACCTCGCACCACCACGCCGGCGGCCACCACGGCGGAGCCGCAGTGCACGCACCAGGTCGCCGAGTTGCCGGCCACCGTCACGTTGTCGAGCGACAACGTGCCCCGCAGGGCTGCGATCCCTCCGGCCGCGTCGAGGTTCACGAAATCGGTCACGTAGAGGGCATCGGCCACGTTGCCGGCGACGGTGGTGTTGCGCAGCGAGACCTCGGGGGCGAGCCCGCGCAGGCTCAGCCCTCCGGTGTTGCCACGATTGCGCACGACGGACACCCGGTCCACTCGGAGCACGCCCGTGTCGACCACGCCGCCCGCATCGGACTGGAAGTAGCCCGAGGGGTTGCCGTTGCTGTCGATCGAGGAGTCGCGCAGGTCCATGGTCCCCTGGTTCACCAGACCGGTGTCCTCGTTGTTGCGGATCCACAACCGGCGCGCATCGGTGCGACCGCCGTTGCCGAGGCCCACGGCCTGGTTCGCCTCGATGGCCACGTCGCGCAGACGGGCATGGCCGGCGTGGAGGTCGATGACGTCGGCCCGCACGTGTTCGAAGGCGTAGTCGCCTCGATTCTCGGTGAACGAGGAGTCCGACAGCTCCAGCGTCCCTCCCGAGTAGATCGCCAGCCCCGAGGATGACCCCTCCCCGGAGTTGTGGTGAAAGGAACTCTCGGTCACCCGGAGGAAGGCACCGGGCTCGTTGTTCAGCACGCCGGGGCCGTACACGGTGCTGGCGTTGTCGTGGGCGTCGATCTGGCGGAGATCGGCCCGACCGAAGTTGTCCAACCCCGAGGCGCCGGAGCCGGAGAAGTCGTTGGCGAAGGAGTTGCCCCGGAACTCCACCCGCGAGGCGTCGAGCCGGCCGTTGTTGCGCAACGCGCTGCCGTCACGGGCGCCCGTGATGGTCAGGTCCCACAGGGCGGTCGAGGCCCCGTCGCGCACCCAGAGAACACGAGGACGCCCGCCGGCGTCGAGCACCGTGCGCCCAGCGCCCGCACCGCGCAGCACGATCCCGGTCGTCACCGACAGCGCATCTTTGAGGCGGTAGTGCCCCGCGGGTAGGCCGATCACATCGGTACCGGGAGCACCCGCCGCGCACCCGCCGACCGGAGCGTCCGTGGTGGCGGCAGCGATCGCCTCACGCAGGCTGCATCGACCGTCGACGGCGGTGACGTCGTCGGGGGTGGTGACCGCGATCCGCGTCGCCGCGGATGCTGGCATCACGAGCGTCACAACCGGGATCACCATGACGGCAAAGGCGGTGACTGTTTGGACGAGATTCCCTCGACGCATGTTGCAACTCCCCCGACCCCTGGCCTCTACCCGCTGAAATGCTCCCCAAGAGCACGGTGTACGACTCGGGCGAATCCTTCCACATCTCCGCACCGGGCCCGTGTACAACGGGTGACCGCGCGATGCTGCGCCCGTGCGAATGGCGGACCCCGGACGCGTACGACCCCACCTCAGCGCCTTCCGCGTCCTCGCGTCGACGGC
>JANMIX010000392.1:0-3529 GCA_031376015.1 Acidimicrobiia bacterium
CCTTGGCCCTGCGGCTACTCGACCTCGTGCGCGCCAGTCTCTGACGCGTCGCCGACGGCGGCGATGACCGCCGCTTGGTCAGGCCGATCACACAGGGCAACTGCCGCGTCCACGAACGCCGCGCTCGGGGCCGCCGACAACGAAGGCGCGAACCAGGCGGTGGTGTGGGTGCCCGACACCTCGACCACCACTGCGGTGAGAGGCCGCCGCTCCCCGTAGGTCAACGACTCCCAACCCGACGTCGGGTCGGCGTCGATCGGCTGCAGTTCACGTGCGGCATCCAAGCGACCCACGAACCCGCTGCGGGTGATCGACGTCTCCGCGGCGCCCGGCTCAACGACGGTGCCGAGCGGAAGGTTCCAACGCACATGGCCCCCTGACGGCGACAGCCGGTCGACGACGACGTAGGTGTCGCCCCGCCGAACGACACACCGGCGAGCCGTCGTGACGCCACCGCAATCCAACTCGGCGACCACCGGGTCGCCGGCGGAACCCCGGTGATCCACGAGCACCGTTGCGGCTGGCCACTCGAGCCAGAAGAATCGGCCCGCCCGGCCGGCCTCCGTCCGCCCTGCGGGCAGGGGGACGTTGTGCACCTCCGCCCCCGCGAGGGCGTTCTGCCACGGCGCCGGTGCGGTGTACCGGTAGCTGCCGGCGTCGCGCAGCACGTTCACTCCGCCGATCCACAGGTCGAGGTGCAACTGATCCGCGTGGGAGGGTCGGTGTCGCATCGGCCCAGCCCGCAGCAGGGCATGCGAATGGGGGCCGCGGAGCACGTGATAGGCGCTGGCGGTGCCCGGACGGCCCCGCGGCGGCGCATCGATGGCGTGTGGGTCGAGGCCGAACCACCGTGCCTCTTCGTCCCAGGGCCCGGGCGGCAACGGCGAAGCACGCCCAACGACGGCGGCGGCGTGGGCCAGCAACGGCCGGAAGTCGCCGATGCCGCAGCCGCTCAGCCGAAAGAGCAGAGCGCCGTCGTTGGCACCGAGGTTCGGCACACGGCCCGACTCGTGCTCGACCGCCGAGGTAAGCAAGCCGAGCGACGCATCCACTGCGTCGACAAGACCGTTCGGCATAGGCCGGTCGCTCGCCACCGCCGCCCACCGAGCCCACAACAGCCCGTGCAGCGCCACGCGTTGGTAGGTGAACGAGTGCTGGGCGTAGGAGCCGTCTTCGCCGAACTGATCGGCGATCGACTCCTCCAGGGCGCGCCGCCCACGCCGCTCGAGCCGGGCCCGGCCCGGCAAGCCGTCGCACAGCACCGCGGCGGACCACAGGAAGGCGGCTTCGCTGATGGCGTGGTTGTTGCGCTGCGAGAGGGCATAGCCCAGGGTGCGCACGACGCGACGGGCGGAGTTCTGGAGAAATGCCCCGGCCATCTCGCGCCGGGCCGGGGTGGTGGCGCTCGCGTCCCGCAGGGCGGCGAGGCCGGCCATCACGTTGATGGCCCGGATCGCCACCTCCTGGCCGTTCATCCAGTGCACCCCCGTGTACGGGGGATTGGCCGCGGCCCACGATTCGACGGTGGCCCAGAACGCGTGCGCCCAGCGGTCGTCGCCGGTCTCGGCGTAGGCGCGCAGGAAGGCGCCCGTGAACGACAGGCGTGCGGGCTCCCAGACGTCCTTCAGGTCGCCGTGCTGGCCGGCATCGGAGAACGCCGACCAGTGCACGTCGGAGGGATAGACGTGCCCGGTCAGAGGGTGCCGGTGCCAGTCGGGCGGGAAGCCGATCGTGGTTGCCTCGCCCCCGTAGAGGTCGAACTCGCCCGCCAATAGGCTGTTGGCGGCGACCTCGGCAGGTTCGCCCGACCCCTGCGCGGCATGTGTCGCACGAACGGCGGCGATGCCGAGGTCATACGGGAACTGGAAGCCGGGCCAGGTCACCGGGGGTGCCGCGCGCCGCTCTCGTAACGCCGCCAGGTGCGCCCGCCGCTCGATCTCGTAGACGGCCCGGCGGACCATGCCCCGTGCGCCGTACGTGCGCAGGGCAACCCGGGCGACGCGCCAGGGGGTGGATGGGGTCACGCCAGGTTGGCGGCGAGCAGCGTCGCCGCAGTGACTTCCACGATCTCCTCGAAGGGAATCGGTGCCGGACCGCCGCTGAACACCGCGGCAAGGAACCGCCTCACGCCCTCAACGTGGCCCTTGTCTTGCCGGCGGAGGCGCATCGTGCGCACCCCCGGCCAACCGAAGGCCTGCAACTTGCGGAAGTTGTCGTTCACCAGCACCCGGCCCGACGCGAACACGCTCACCTGTTCCTTGGGGAACCGTTTGGAGCCGTTGGCGAAGTAGTTGATGGTGGAGATCGATCCGTCGGCATGGGTCAGCACGATGGTGGCGGTGTCGGCGGGGCCGGCGGCGCCGAGGAAGGTCGATTCCACGCCGGTGATGGCCGAGCCGGTGAGGTAGCGGGCCAGGTCGATGAAGTGGCAGGCCTCACCGGCGATGCGCCCGCCACCGATGGCAGGGTCCTGCGTCCAATGGTTAGCCGGGATGGCCCCCGCGTTGCAGGTGATGGTCACCGCCTTGGGGACAGCCAGTGTGGAGAGGAGCGCGTGCATCCGCTGGGTGATGGGGGCGAAGCGGCGGTTGAATCCGATGCCGATGAGCGGACGTGCGTCCCCCTCGGGTACGGCGTTCGCCGCGTCGATGACCTGTTCGAGCCCATCGACATCGATGGCGAGCGGCTTCTCGACGAACACGTGCTTGCCGGCGGCGAGGGCCTTCACGACGAGGCCGGCGTGGCTGTCGTGGCGGGTGAGCACGAACAACGTGCTGATGCTGGAGTCCTCCAGGGTGGCGGTGAGGTCGGAGGTGGCTCGGGCGGCACCGAACTTTTCGGCGGCCCATGCCGCCCGAGTGCCGCTGCCGACGATGGTGTCGACCGTGGCGCCCGCGTCGGCCAAGGCCGGCAGCATCGTGGCGGTCGCGTAGTTGCCAGCACCGACGACCGCAATCCGGCCCGCTCCCGGCGTCGTGGCCCTCGGCGCCAATGTGACGGTGCGCTCGAGCAGGGTCTCGGTGGGCACCTCGGCCTCGGTGGGGTACTCGAGGATGATGCCCAAGGCAGTGGGATCGCTGGTGAGCGTTTCGTAGGCCGCGGCGGCGTTGTCGAAGGGGAAGCGGTGGGTGATGAGGCTGCCCACGTCGAGCGAGCCGGCGGCGATCATGTCGAGCACCGCCTCCATGTTGCGCCCGGCCGTCCATCGGACGTGACCGAACGGATAGTCGATGCCCGATTCGTAGGAGGGGTCATACCGCCCAGGCCCGTAGGCGCAGGACACCTGGAAACTCAACTCCTTCTCGTAGAAGTCGGCACGGTTCAGTTCCAACCCGGTGACACCGACGAGCACGATGCGGCCGCGCTTGCGGCACATCTGCGCGGCTTGGTGCACCGGCTCGCTGGACTTGGTGCTGGCGGTGATGATCACGCCGTCGACGCCGCGGCCCCGGCTGAAACCCATCGCGGCAGACACCGGATCGCCGCTGGCCAGGGCAACGTCGGCGCCGAACCCCTTCGCCAGTTCGAG
>JANMIX010000435.1:0-4241 GCA_031376015.1 Acidimicrobiia bacterium
GCCGTCGACACCGAGCTCGTCCCCGTGCCCATCAAGTCGCCCGAAGGAGTGGAGACCGGCGAGCTGCTGCGCGCGGATGAGGGCATCCGCCGCACCGGCACCATGGAGACGATGGCGGCGCTGCCGTCCGCCGCCTCGTGGGACCCGTCGCTGGCGCCGGGCATCACCGCCGGCAACTCCTCGCAGATGTCCGACGGCGCCTCGGCCATGCTCATCGCCGACCGTTCGGTGGCCGAGTCGATGGGCCTGCCCATCCGCGCCGTCATCCGTCACATGGCGGTGGGCGGCGACGACGCCGTGCTGGTGCTGTCGGCCCTGAACCCGGTGACCCGCAAGTTGCTGGAGCGCAGCGGCATGAGCATCGGTGACTTCGACGCCATCGAGTGCAACGAGGCCTTCGCCGCCATCGCCCTGATGTGGGCCAGCGAGTTCAAGCCCGACCCCGAGCGCTACAACCCCCGCGGTGGCGCCATCGCCATCGGTCACCCCCTGGGTGCCAGCGGCGTGCGACTCATGACCACCCTGCTGAACCAACTAGAAGCAACCGGCGGCCGCTACGGGTTCCAGACGATGTGCGAGGGCGGCGGCATGGCCAACGCCACCGTCATCGAACGCATCAGCTGACTGAGGCGGAGGGCAGGATGCCCGCAGCCGAACAATGTCACCGTGCTCGGGGGAGCTTGATCGCCTTGTCGCTGATGATGTTCTTCTGGACCTCGGTGGTGCCTGCGCCGATGGACGTGTAGCGCTGGAACACGAAGAGCCGGTTCCAGGCGCCGCCGTCGATGGCGCCGGGGCCGCCCTTGCCCAGCACGGCGGCGGGGCCGAGCAGGTCGCAGGCCAACTCGGCCAGGGTCTGGGCCAGGTGTGACCACTGCAGCTTGGCCAGGGGCACCTCGGGCCAGTTGGGCTCGCCCTTGAGGATCTTCGACAGCGCCCGGTAGTTGAGCAACCGGGTGTACTCGATGTCGATGTGGGCCCGGGCGATGCGCTCGCGCAGTTCGGGGTCGCGCAGCGAGTCGGGGTTCACCGAGCGGGCCAGGCTCACCATGGCCTCGAGGTCGGCCTTCATGGTGATGGCCAGCCCGGCGGTGCCGACCCGCTCGTGACCGAGGGTGCCCATGGCCACCTGCCAGCCGGCACCCTCGTCGCCCAGGCGGTACTTCACCGGGACGCGGGCGTCGGTGAAGAAGATCTCGTTGAACATCTCCTCGCCGGTGATGTCACGGATGGGGCGGCACTCGATGCCGGGGGCTTCGAGGTCGATGATCAACGCGGTGATGCCCTCGTGCTTGGCGCCCCGCTCGATGGCGGTGGGGTCGGTGCGCACCAGGAACAGGCCCCAGCGGGCGATGTGCGCCGAGGAGATCCAGATCTTCTGGCCGTTGAGCACGTAGTCGTCGGCGTCCTGGATGGCCAGGGTCCGCAGGTTGGCCAGGTCGGAGCCGGCCTCGGGCTCGGAGAAACCCTGGCACCAGTGCTCGTCGGCGTTGAGGATGTTGGGGATCCAGTGGGCCTTCTGCTCGTCGGTGCCCCAGCGGATGATCATGGGCCCGATCTGCCACAGGCCGTTGGCGTTGTAGATGCCCGGCGTGCGGGCCCGGGCCATCTCCTCGGAGTAGATGACGTTCTGGGTCACCGTGGCCGCCCGGCCACCCCACTCCTCGGGCCAGTTGATGGCGGCCCAGCGGCCCTCGTTGAGCTTGCGCTGCCAGGCCCGGCGACGCTCCATGGCGCCCATGATCCCGTGGGCACCCTTGTCGCCGTCGTGCGCTTCGGGGTCGGCGGCCTCCAACGCAGGATCCTGTTCGCCCCACTCGGCCAGGAACTTGGGCAGGTGCTCGTCCAGCCATCCCCGCAGCTCGTCTCGGAAGGCGATGTCCTCTGCGCTGTGGGCGAAATCCATGGCGGTCACCGTAGCGGAACGTGACGCAAGTGTCAGCTTTCTGGTAGACCTCGCGGCCATGGACTTCACGTTCTCCGAGGAGCAGCAGGAGTTGCGGCGCACGGTCCGGGGCTTCCTCGCCAACCGCAGCCCGAAAGCCCACGTGCAGGCCATGGAGCACGATCCCGCCGGCATCACCCCCGAGCTGTGGGATGCCTTGGTGGAGATGGGTCTGGTGGGTCTGCTGATCCCCGAAGCGCAAGGCGGCATGGGCGGCTCGCTGGTGGACATGGTGGTGGTGGCCGAGGAGATGGGTCGGGTGCCCTTCCCCGGGCCGTTCCACTCCTCCGCCGTGCAGGCGACCCTGGCGTCGCTGCATCTCGGCCTCACCGATCAACTGGCATCGCTGGCTTCGGGCGCCACCCGGGGCACCATCGCCCTGGAGGAGAACGGGGCCGGTGACCCCGTGACGCGGGTTCGCACTCGGGCGGTGCGCAAGCACGGCGTCTGGCGCCTCACCGGCACCAAGAACGTGGTGCTCGATGGCCACAACGCCGACTGGGCGCTGGTGGTGGCCCGGGCCGAACACGGCATCGCCACCTTCCGGGTGGAGGCCCCCAACGCGGAGTTGGTGCCCGCCTGGGACGTGACCCGCCGGGTGGCCACCCTCGAACTCGACGGTCGCGAGGCCACACCGGTCGGGCCCGACATCGATCAGACGGCCCTGTGGCAGCGGATCGTCGACGACATCAACACCATCACCTGCGCCGAGCTCATCGGCTCGATGGAGACCGGCTTGGACCTGGCCGTGGAGTACGCCAAGGTGCGGGTCCAGTTCGACCGCCCCATCGCCACCTTCCAGGTCATCAAGCACAAGGCGGCCGACATGCTGCACCACCTCGAGTTGGCCCGGGTGGGCACGCATTACGCGGCGTGGGCGAGCGAGGCGGAGGACCCGGTGCGGGCCGAGGCCGCGGCGATGGCCAAGGGGTTCGTGGCCGAGGCTGCCAACTTCGTGGCCGCCGAATGCATCCAGATCCACGGCGGCGTGGGTTTCACCTGGGACTGCGACGCCCACCTGCACTACCGCAAGGCGAAGCAGGCCGACCTGCTGCTGGGCTACCAGGGTTACCAGCGCGAACGCCTGGCCGACCTCGTCCTGGGGTAGCGGCCAGGGCCGAACTCAGCGGGGGATGATGCCGGGGGGAACCACGCCGTCGCGCAGCGAACCGGCGATGAACGCGATGAGCGTCTCGTAACCGTTGGTCGTGTAATGCAGGCCGTCGGCCACGAACAGCTGCGAGTTGGCCTTGGCGATGCGGCTCCAGTCCGCCACCTCCAACACCGGGTCGGCCTCGGCTGCGGCGAAGAGCACGTTGGCCTTGTCGTCGTAGCGGTTCGTGCTCCTCGCCACGGGGGTGACCCACACGATGCGGGTGGCGCCGGCCTGCTCGAGCAAGTCGAGCAGGTTGCGCACGTCGTCGGGGAACGTGCCCACCGTGGACCACGGGTTGGTCCCCAACTCCACCAACACCGTGGCCGGAACGCTGGAGCGGTACTTCAGCTCGGCCAGCGCCCACCGGGTGGACACCCCCCGGGCCGCGACCGTTTCGGGTTCCCAACCGTCGGCCCGCAACGCCGCGCCGAGGCCCACCTCGTTGGCGCCCACGGTGAGCGAATCACCCACCAGCAGGAGCGGCCCTCCCACCGCCGGGGGAGTGCGCGGCGCGACGGCGGCCGGCTCGGGATTGGTCGCCGCCGCCAGCGGGCTCGCGGCCGGCCTGGCCGCAGGGGCCATCTGCTCGGAGTCGGCCACCTCATGGAGCGCCCCGGCGGCCAGCACCAGGATGCTGGCGACCATGGCCATACCGACGGCCAACTTGGCCGGCAGGCGCCGCTGGGGGCGGGGGCCGACGGCCCAACCTCCACGGTTCACCGGCTCGGTCTCATCGTCAGAACGACTGGGGCGGTTCCCTGTCGAGGGTCCCGTCCGGCGCGCCGCTGCGCCGCCAGGCGGCAAAGGCGATGGCGGCACCGCCGCCCGCGGCCAGGATCCCCATCCCGATCAGCACCGCCAGCAGGCCGTTGTTGTTCCCCCCGCCGCCGTCCTTCACCGGCACGACCGCGGAGGACGACGAGGACTCCGAACTCGATGACGAGGACGACGAGGAGGTCGTGGACGTGGTGGTGGGCGCCGTCGTGGTGGTGGTCGACGACGTGCTGGTGGTCGGAGCGGTGGTCGTCGTGCTGGTGCTGGGCGCCGTCGTGGTGGTCGGGGTGGTGGCCTGGCTCACCTTGATGGCGCCGGAGTTCGTGAAGTTGTCGTCGACGTAATAGTCGTAGGTGCCTGGCGCCA
>JANMIX010000455.1:0-1917 GCA_031376015.1 Acidimicrobiia bacterium
GGGTGCCGCCGAACTCGTCGACTGGCGGCTCGGCCTCGCCCAACTCGCACCCTTCGTGGCCCGACTGTCACCCGCGCGACATGCGGCGCTGAGGGACGAGGCCATCGCAGCCGCCGAGCACGTGCCCGTACTGACCCGCTCGGTGATCTGGATCTGCGCCGTCGTGCAATGACGGTCCGGCGGCGCCACCCCGCCGCCGGACCGCCCCAGGGGCGCTGTGGTCACGCCCGACCCGCAACGCCCTATCCCTACCCGGACTCCTCCGCCCAAGGGCCCGGGCTCGACCCGACTTCGAAATGCTCAGGAACTGCGACCCAGGGGCCGGGGCCGGCGTATCCGCTCGTCCACCTCGGCTGGCTTGTCGCCCTCGAAGAAGTCGGACGCCAGGAAGGCCACGTCGTCGCGGAGCTTCTGGCGCCGCGAGGCGATGCCCTTGGACAACGACTGGAAGGCGTGGGCGGCGCCTTGGCCGTCGGGCGCGAACTGCTGCACCGACCGGGCGTCGTAGCCGATCCCGCCCGCTTCGGCGTAGGCGTCGAGCCCGGCGCCGAGGAAGACGAAGGTCCACCCCAGTGCCTCCTGGGCTCGCACCGCGTCGAGCACCTGCTGGCGGGTGGCGTGGCGGCTGGCGTTCTCGGCCCCGTCGGTGATGGTCACGATCACCACCGACTCGGCCCGCTTCCCGGCCGGGCTGCGCCGCCTCTCACGACGCTTGGCGCGCTCGATCACCGCGTGGGTGGCGTCGAGCAGCGGTGTGGTGCCCCGTGGCACGAAATCCTGGTCGACCAGCAACGGCGCCTTGGTCACCTTCACGGCGTCGAGCACCACCTCATCGGGCTGCACGTCGTCGAAGCGCACCAGCGTCAGGCGCGGTTCGGGGCCCATGCTGGCGGCCATGCGCTGCTCGGCGATGAGTTCGTTGAGCCCGGCGATCACCTCCCCGCGCAACGACTGCATGGAACCGGAGCGATCGAGCAGCACGTACACATGGACACGGGGAACGGCACTTGCGATGGGGCCCTCGGTGTTGGTCATGCGATCCCCTAGGGGCAGGGTGTGACCGCGGCATGCTGACGGGGTGCCCGATGACGACGTCCTCACGGTCAGCCGCAGTTGTGCGGTGGCGCTGTCGGAGTTGTCGTGGCGCTTCAGCCCCTCCGGCGGCCCCCGGCGGCCAGCACGCCAACCGGTCGCACACGCGGGCCGAGGTGAGCTTCGACGTCGAGGCATCCGCCAGCCTCGGACCCCGCCAGAAGGCGCGGCTGCTCGCCCGGCTCGGCCCTGTGGTTCGGGTGTCGGCCGACGACGAACGCTCGCAGTTGCGCAACCGGGCCGTCGCGCTCGAGCGGCTGGCCGCTCGCCTGGCCGACGCCTTGCGGGAGGAACGCCCACGACGGCCCACCAAGCCCACCAAGGCCAGCCAGACCCGCCGGCTCGACGCCAAGCGCCGCCAGTCGGATCGCAAGCGCGAGCGGGGATCGCGGGGCGAGGACTACTAGCAACCAGCCGTGCTGCTCGCTCAGGTTCAGGCGCCAGCGTCTCGGGAATCGCGGCGCTCGACCGCGAGAGAGGCGACCACGGCAGTGGTGAGGATGACCACGATCACGGCCAGGCCCAACCACTCCGGCGGGTCCCAGAATTCGACGAGCAGCATCTTGGCCCCCACGAAGCCGAGCACGAACCCGAGGCCCACGTTGAGGAACCGGAACCGGTCGGCCAGACCGGACAGGCAGAAGTAGAGCGAGCGCAGTCCCAGGATGGCGAAGGCATTGGAGGAGAACACCACGAACTGTTCGCGGGCCACCCCCAACACGGCGGGGATGGAATCGACGGCGAACACCAGGTCGGTTGCCTCCACCATCACCAGCACCGCGAACAACGGCGTGGCCAGCCACTTTCCTCTCGCCATGGTGAACA
>JANMIX010000460.1:0-2260 GCA_031376015.1 Acidimicrobiia bacterium
GGGTGCCGCCCCGGTGCGGATCGGCAACGCCGCCGCCGATCAGTTCCAACTCGACGTCTACGGCGAGGTCATGGACACGCTGCACCACGCGGGCCGCCACGTCGGAAACGCCCACACCCGGCAGGGCGAGATCCAGGTGGAGATGCTCGAGTTCCTCGAGTCCAACTGGCGCGAGCCCGACGAAGGCATCTGGGAGGTGCGCAGTGGCCGCCAGAATTTCACCCACTCGAAAGTCATGGCATGGGTGGCTCTCGACCGAGCCGTGCGCGCCTGCGACAACGGGCTGAACGGGCCGCGCGACCGATGGGCTGCCGTGCGCGACGAGGTCCACGCGCTCGTGTGCGAACGGGGCTACGACGCCGACCAGCAGAGCTTCACCCAGGCCTTCGGCTCGCCGGTGCTCGACGCCAGCCTCCTCATGCTGCCCCTCGTCGGGTTCCTCCCCGCCGATGATCCCCGGATCGTCGGCACCGTGCAGGCGGTGGAGGCCAAGTTGCTCCGGAACGGCTTCATGGCCCGCTACGACACCACCGAGGCCGACGACGGCCTGGGTGAACCCGAGGGTGCCTTCCTCCTCTGCACCTTCTGGCTGGCGCAGGCACTGGCCTGCATCGGCCGACGTCAGGACGCCCGAACCGTCTTCGAGCGCCTCCTCGCCGTTCGCAACGACGTCGGTCTTCTGGCCGAGGAGTACGACCCCGTCAGCGGCCGGTTCCTGGGCAACTTTCCCCAGGCCTATTCGCACGTGGGGCTCATCAACACCGCCATCGCCCTCGGCGGCTCCGATCAGCCCGTACGCGCCCGGTGCTGATCGCGCCCGCCCCGGCACACGGGTAGGAGAAGCCCTTTCGTCCTGACTACCGTCGCCCGACGTGTTGAACGCGATCCGAGGACGAATGCGATGACCTACCTGTTGATTCACGGCGGCGGTGTGACCGGACGCTTCTGGGACCGTCTGCTCCCGCATCTGGACGGTCCCGCCCTCGCCGTCGACCTGCCGGGCCGCAACGGCAAGCCGGCCGATTTCGGCACCCTGAGCGTCGAGGAAGAGGCGGCGTCGGTACTGGCCGATGTGGCCGCCGCCCAGATCGACGATCCCCTCACGGTGGTCGCCCACTCCTCGGGGGGTCTGGTCGTGCCGGCGGTGGTGGCCGGCCTCGGCGCACGAGTCGATCAGGTCGTGCTCAACGCCGCCTCCGTCCCGCCCGAAGGCGGCTGCGGTCTGGACTGCATGCAGCCCCGCCATCGCGAGGGCGTCGAACAGGCCCTGGCCCACGCCCGCCGACAGGGGATCGTGCTGCGCACCGCAGGGCCGCCCGAGGACCCCGAGGCGTTCCGCCGCGCCTACGGCGGCGAGCCACTCGATGACGAATGCCTGGCCTTCGTGGTCGATCCCGTCCGCTGCGTGCAGGACACGCTGAACCACTACCTCCAGCCCGTGCACTGGTCGCAAGCGAGCGGCGTGCCGGTGACCTACATCCTCAACGAGCGCGACCGTCCCGTGCCCGCCGCGCTGCAAGAGGAGATGGCAGGCCGCCTCCCCCAGCGGCCCACGATGGTGCGCCTCGACACGGGGCATCTGCCCCCGGTCACCATGCCAGCGGCATTCGCCGAACTCCTGGCCGCCATCGCCTCCTGAGCCGCCACCGGGAATCTTCTCGTGCTCAGGCGAGCGATGCGGGGTCGACACCCACGCCGCCGGCGTCGCTGCTGGCGTACACGGCGAGCGCGAAGCGCAGCACCTCCACGGCCTCGGCGCCGCTCCACAGCAGCGGGCCCTCACCGGTGCGCAGCCACCGCAACCAGTGCCGGCCCGAGTCACGGAAGCTGCTGGCCCAGTCGTCATCGAGGGCGTGGTACGCCCGCATCTCGCCGTCGCAGTACACCTCCAGGCTCGGCTGCTGGATACCCCGGCCGGTGCACCGGTTCACGCGGGCATAGCCCTGGCGTCCGGTGACCTCCCACCGTTCGTCGTTGGTGTAGTAGTCCGAGCGCAGGTACATGTCGATGGCGGCGGTGATGTCCCACACACCTCGGATGCCGTTGTCGTGCTCCCACATGATCGTGGTCGGTGCATCCAGCGACACGAACCCGGGAACGATCTCGGTGGTGCCCACCCAGGCCCGCACCTCGCGGACCGGACCGAACAGCCACAGCGCGGTGGCGAGCTTGTGCCACCCGTCGTCGAACACAAAGATCCCGCGGCCCCGCTGCATCTGCTCGAACTGGACCTCGTAGCTGCTGCCGGGCACCTCCCAGC